>JAISCT010000076.1 GCA_031265355.1 Oscillospiraceae bacterium
GTATTCCACCGGCGTCACCCCGCTTCCATTATACCAGATGACACTAAAGTGTCTACAAGTTCTGAAAGAATTTACGGACTGAAGTCCGTGGTTTTTACCAGCCGCTTGTTAAATAAAAACCGCGAGGAACGCGGATAGCAGTTACACAATCATCGTCGCAGCGGGCGATAAGGCATTCGACAAAATCAAGGGCGGCATTAAAGTTACGATTCCAGATGCAAAAACCGACGACGGCAGTGTCGCGGTTGTCATTCATACAGACGGCACCGAGGAAATCATAAAAAAATCTTACGTGAGGGACGGCAAGATCGCCATTCCGCTTGAGGGTTCTGCGACAGTGAAGATCATTGACAACCACAAATTCTTTGACGATGTGCCGACAGGTTCTTGGTATGAAAAATACGTGGTCTTCGCAAGCGCGCGTGAATTGCTTGATGGTACAGGTGCGAATCAATTCAGCCCCAATACGTACATGACGCGCGCTGTGTTCATCACCGCGCTGCACCATTTAGAAAATGCACCGTCTGCAGACGGAGACCTGTTTGCCGATGTTGACGCCGGTGCGTACTGCGCCGACGCGGTAAGATGGGCACGCGCGAGCACGATAGTCCTGGGAACAGGCGGCGGCAACTTTGTGCCGGAAGACGGCGTCACCCGCGAACAGCTGGCGGCGATTCTGTATCGATATGCAAAATCGCTTGGAATGGATACGTCCGCAAAAGGCGATCTTACAAAGTTCGAAGACAGCGAAGACGCATCGGATTGGGCAGCGGATATGCTCGAATGGGCCGTTGGTATCGGACTGGTTCAAGGCCGAAGCAATGATGCGCTTGTTCCGAAAGGCGTGGCGACCCGCGCCGAAGTCGCGGTTATATTGGAACGGTTTATTGAGAATTTGCTGTAGGGGCGCACAAATGCCCATGAATACCCATAAAAAGCAAAATGCCGGGCAATTTCGTCCGGCTTGACAAATCCGCCGGCGTGCGGTATGCTGGATGGCAAGTGATAGCAAAACATATATGAGATACTTATAAGTCAAAACATGTAAAATATGGAAATCATGGGCCGCAAAGGGCCCGGGATCGGGGGAAGAGACATGGATGTGGAACAGGGGATTCTGCGCGCGATCGACGAGAATCGGGAGGAGATTTTGGCGTTTGCCCGCGACGTCTACCGACACCCGGAGCTGGGGTACAAAGAGAGACGGACGGCGGCCAAGGTGGCGGAGATGTTTCGCGCCCGCTCTCTCGCGGTGCGGGAGGGTCTTGCCATCACCGGCGTCAGGGCCGATCTGCGGCCGAAGGAGGCCTCCGACACGGTTGTGGCCTTGATAGGGGAGCTGGACGCGGTGGTTTCCCCGGACCATCCGCACGCCGATCCGCAGACGGGCGCGGCCCACGCCTGCGGACATCATGCGCAGCTCGCGGGGGTCGTGGGGGCCGCCTTCGCGCTGAGCAGCCCGACTGTGGCGGCGCACCTCGGCGGCGGCGTCGCGTTTTTCGCCGTACCGGCGGAGGAGTACGGCGAGGTCGAGTTCAAAAACGGCCTCAAGGAACAGGGGCTTTTGCGTTACGGCGGCGGGAAGTGCGAGCTCATCCGCATCGGCGCGTTCGACGACGTGGCAGTCTCCGTTACCCACCACTCCGCCTCCGGTGTGAAGGGGATCAAGATAGGCAGCGAGACCTCCAACGGCTTTGTGTCCAAGGTAGTTTGGCTGCGCGGACGCGGAGCGCACGCTGCCGCCGCGCCGCACCTGGGCATCAACGCGCTAAGCGCCGCCTCCCTCGGCCTGACCGCGCTGGCCTATCAGCGCGAAACTTTCCGGGACGCGGACACCGTTCGGGTCCATCCGATCCTGACGCGCGGCGGCGAGCTCGTCAACGTGATCCCGCAGGACGCCACTGTGGAGATCCTCGTGCGCGGGAAACACCTGGAGGCCATTCTGGACGCGGACCGGAAGGTGGACCGGAGCTTCAAGGCGGGGGCCATGGCCCTCGGCGCGAAGGTGGAGATCCTCACGGCGCCCGGCTATCTGCCGGTGGTCGCCGCGCCGCCCGCCCCCGAGATCGAGGCGGCGGCCCGGTTGGTGTTCCCGTCGGAGGCGATCGAACGGGTGGCGGACGGCGAACACGGGACCGGTTCCACCGACGTGGGCGACCTCAGCTATCTCATGCCGGTGCTGAACTTTACCACCGGCGGGATGATTGGAGATCTACACTCCAAGGATGTGGACTTTTTCGACGAGGAGACGGCCTACATCGCCACCGCGAAGATCTTCGCGCTCACGGCGTACCACCTGCTGAAAGACGGAGCCCGGGCCGCCCGGGACATCCGGGCGGCCTACAAACCGCACTTCACCAAAGCGGACTATATCGCATACATGGACGCGCTGGAGAAGACCGAAGTCGTCGATTACGGCGCCGAAGGCTGACGGAAGCGAGGCCTTTGACGATCAAATCGCAAAGTACCAGGGTTGAGCGGACCGGACACCTGTGCGACACAGGGCGATTCGAAATCCGCTCAATCCGTTTTTGTCAGGAAAACGGGGCCTTTTGACGGTTTTTAAAAAGGTATACCTTTTGAGGAGGTGCCTGTGCGTGTGCCAGAGAGACTAACGTTTCTATCATATTCCACACAATTCGCAAAGTCAAGAGATTGACGCAATATCTTTTTGTTCGTTTCGCCCTAATCAGACAGGCCAAATCTCCAGAAACGACAATTTTGAAAACGTATAGCATAACAGGACGGTGCGGGAAGCGTCGAAAGTGCTGCGGCCCAGGGAGATTTAGGAATATGTCCGGAACCGGGGCGGTTGCGTTGTGTGCAGATGAAGCGACCGCCGGTGGGACCGTTTGTGCAGACGGCCCTGTCCCGGAGCGATTCCCAATGGTCACGAATGGTTCAGGTGTCAGAGGTGTGTCTGGCGATGGCCGAGGGTTTTGACACTTGAACCATATATGTTGTAAGGGGGAAAATTTTCATGCTAAAAACACGTAAAGTGATCAGCGCAGCGCTTGTGCTTGTTACGCTTGCGGCGATGCTGCCGGTGGGTTCCCTGCCGGCGCAGGCGGCCAGCCTGACCCCGCCGCCGGGATACAACAACATAGAGAGTACCGATTTTGAGAACCCCACGACCGATATATTCGGCATTGCCTCAGCTGCGGGACTTGAAAACCCCGCGGCCAACTACATCGCCCCGACCAATGTCGCGACTTCCGTGGGCGCCGGCGCCGACGCCAACGCCACGCGCAAACTGTCTTGGGTCCTGAGCAATGTCAGCGGCAACCGCCACGCGATCAAAACCCTCAGCACCGCCGCCAAGAACGGACTGAACGCGTCTGACGAGGCGCTGATATCGTTCGATTGGTACCCAGGGAGTCCCAACGCCACCAACAGAGGTGAGATCAGGTTCGAAAACGGCGGGGCGATCCTGCTGGCGCTTGTGGCAGCGTCGGGCGGTATTGGGTACCACACGGGACCGACCGGAAACGCGCAGACAATTCTGCCTACCGGGCAAACCAGCCTGACGCAGTGGTATACGGTGAACGTCTACCTGAGAAAAGGAGCCAATATCCAATTTGACATCGCACCCAAAAACAACGCCGGCACAACCTACACCTTGACCGCCAATGCCACGTGGACCGGCGCGATGAACAGCATCCAGATACAAGCCATACGCCTGTCCAATGTCACATGGACCACATACATAGACAACATTGGCCTCTACCAAAGAAACATCGCCCCAGCCACGTTCAGCGCCGCCGCCAACGGCGACGCGGAGACCTCGACCTCGCAGATCGCGCTGACGCTGAGCACGGCGGTGGCCGGCCTGACGGCGTCAAATGTCACGCTGACCCCGGCGGGCTCGGCCGTCGTAGGTGCGCCGGCGACGTCGGACGGCGGCACGACCTGGACGGTCCCGGTGAGCAACATCGTGGCTGGGGACGTCGCCGTGGGCGTGCAGGTTCCGGGCTACGCCTTTACGGCCAGCCCCGCGGACGCCGACAAGATCACACTGTACGCGGGCGCGACCGCCCTGTACGAAGTATCGGCAAACGGAAGTCCCGCGGAGACGTCAAACCGCATTGATATCACGTTTGACAAGCCGATCGCCGGGCTGACGGCCTCGGACATCACGCTGAGTCCGGCGGGCGCGGCGGACAAGGGCGTTTTGACGGGTAGCGACAAAAACTGGTCGCTTCAGCTCTTCAACGCGCAGGCCGGGGAGATCGCCGTTGCCATCGGGAACATCCCCAACTTTGTCATTGTCCCCCATACACCCGGTATCTCCGACAAAGCTGTGCTGTTCAAACGGCCTCCGGATATCATCGGGTTCAGCGCGGCGGCGGATGGCGACGTGGGGGCGAAAGTACAATCCGCCAAGATCGACATCACCTTTGATACGGCTGTGACCGGGCTGACTGCGGCCGCGGTCGGCGTTATCCCGGACGACGCGGTTGTGAAAGGGGCCTTGACCGGCAGCGGCACAAACTGGTCGCTCGCCTTGACCAACATCGCGGTCACCAAAGAAATCAGACTTGCCATAGCGGATTTTGCCGATTATACGTTCGTGCCCGCGGCGGCGGATTCGGACAAAACCACGGTGGTGTATGTGAAGCCGGACTTGACGTTCACGGGCAACGAGTGGAACACAAACTCGTCCACGACTTTTGTCTTCCAACTGGGCGGTGAGAACCCGCGCTCCCACTACTATCTATATGACACCGAAGCCAAAGCCAAGGACAATTTCACGCTGTATCCGTTCGCGGACGAAGCCGGGACGGTTTCGAACTCCGACGACATCCTGCCGCTGAATGGGACATGGAAATTTCATTTCGCCGTCAATCCGGGCCAGCGGCCCTGGCCGACAGCCGGCATAGGGCAGGCGCCCCGCGACTTTAACACGCTGGATTTCGATGCCGGCGCGTGGGACGACATCACGGTTCCGAACAGCTGGCAGGTCAACTTCAACGACGACGGCACCGCGAAGTATGACCAGGCGCAATATGTAAACTCCAAAAACGCGTGGCAGTACTACCACAGCGGCAACACCACAAGCGCGCCCGCCGCTCCGACAAACTACAACGGTGTCGGCACGTATCAGAGGCATTTCACGGTGCCGGCGGACTGGGACGGCAAGGAAATATTCTTGAACTTTGACGGCGTAAGCGCGTGCTACGTCTGGATCAACGGCCGCGCCGCGGGTTGGACCACCGACATATGGACGCATCACGAGATCGACGTGACGCCGTACGTAAATGTCGGCGACAATGTCATCGCCTTGCAGTTGATTCGCTGGACATCGGGGTCGTGGCTTGAGAATCAGGATATGATTCGTCTGTCCGGCATCGCCCGTAAAACATACCTGATGGCGCGCAACGCGGAAGACATCTGGGACTTTGAGGTTGCAACGAGGCCTGTCTCGCCGGACGATCTCAACAATGGGCGCGACACCGATTGGACATTTGACCTGAAAGCCGCCGTGCGCGACTTTTCAGACCCAACGAGAACGAGCGGGACCTCCAAACCGGTTCATTACAAGCTTTATGACGCGGACGGCGCCATCGTCGCGCAGGGCGGCGAGACGGCTGCGTATCAGTACGTCAACTTCGTCACGAGCTCCGGCGTAGCCGGCAGCAACAACGCCACCACGGAAGTCCTGCCGTTTGGCGGCGGTGTCAGATACACCGCCACGCCGGGCATCACGGGCAGCACCAATATCTCTCTCGCGATCCCGCGGTTCACCGCGTCGCTTGAAAACCCGCATCTCTGGTCTGCCGAGGATCCGTACCTGTACAAACTGGTGATGTACGTGGACAACGGGGCGCAGACGGAATACACATGCGTGCGCGTCGGTTTCAAGTACACGCAATACGTCAACGCGGCCAACTCGCATACGATTTCCAACGGCGTTTACACCGCCTCGGCCGGCTCCTACTGGTTGGTGAACGGCAAACGTCTTACGTTCTACGGGGCAAATCTCCACGAAACGAACCCCGAAACAGGGTATGTCATGACGCTCGACCTCATCCGCAAAGACGAGACGCTGATGAAGCAAAACAACGTAAACGCGATCCGAATGTCCCATTACCCGCACGACACGAGGTTCTACGACGTGGCGGACGAGCTGGGCATTTACGTCATGGACGAGGCCAACCACGAGAGCCACAACAGCACGGGCAATTCGACGAGTGCGATTTTTATGCCGACGTTGCGTGACCGCATGCTCAACATGTATGAACGCGACAAGAACATGACCTGTGTCGTGGCGTGGTCCGCCGGCAATGAGTCGGCCATGAACGCCACGTCGGCGCAGTATTCGATTTGGACGCTCAAAGCCCGCGAGAACGAGCTAAGCGGATTGCTCGGCAGCGGCGGCCGCCCGACCCACGCGCAGTACGCCCAAGCGTACGCCGATATATGGGCCGGCATGTACCCGTCGTACGGTTCTTTTGACAGCCCGAGTCAAAACAAAATCATGATCAACTGCGAGTACTCCCATGCCATGGGCAGCGCGCTCGGTAACATGGACACATACGTCGCGATCGCCGAGGGCAACTCGTACAGCGCCGGCGGGTTTATTTGGGACTGGGTTGACCAGTCGATCATCACCCCGGTGCCGCCTTCGTCCACCGTCGCCGGCGTGAGGGGCGACCGTTCGGGCGACGATACGTTCTTCGGTTACGACGGCGACTGGGGCAACTCGAGCGGCGACCTTGACTTCAATGGGGACGGCGTTATCTTTGCGGACCGCACCCTAAAACCGCACGCCTCCGAAGCCAGACGTCTGTACCAGAGGCTGAAAGTTACGGCAAACGGCGCGCCCACTGCGACAAGCGTCGGCTACACCGTCAAGAACTCGTTCATGTACACAAACGCCAACGCGTATGACATGACTTGGCAGCTTTACGAAAACGGCGCGATCATCAGGGAAGGCTCCGGCGTTCTCGACGTCGCCCCGGAGCCGTACGCGATCGCCAACGCGAAGAACACGGTCGAAACGTTCACCCAAGATTTCGAATCGGTGACGACAAAGCCCGGCGCGGAGTATTTCTTCAATATCCAGTTTTGCCTGAGAACGGCCACAAAATGGGCCGAGAAGGGCTATGTCGTCGCCGAAGGCCAGTTGCCGCTTACGACGGGTGCTTTCGCACCTATCGCCAAGCCGGTTGTTCCTGCGACGGTTGAGCAGATGAGCGTCACGGGGACGGGCGGCGAAACAGACGGAACGATTGAGATTACCGGCCCGAACGGCCTGTTTGCGTACACGTTCGACAAAGCGGCCGGCACGTTCACCGACATGAGTTTCAAAGGGCGCCAGTTTGCCACGCTTGGTTATGAGCCAAACTTCTATATGCCATTGACCGACAACCAGTATGGTGAGGGCACGAACGGTACCAATATCATAGGCTGGAAGAACATCGGCTCGTCACGAGTGCAATCCTCGACGACTTACACTGTGGCGGCGAGGTATGCAAGCTACGTCGAAATCGTCAACACGTCCGCCAACACGTCCGCCGCCGCGCGGAGCGTGACGATGACGACGACCTACAAGATTTACCCGACGGGCGAGGTCAACGTGAGCGAGAGTTATGTGTTCGGCGCGTCAGCGTCGTCGACCATCAATGTCGTCGGCGGTTATATGAAGCTTGTGCCGGGGATGGAGAACATCACCTACTTCGCGCGCGGGCCGGAGTCGAACTACGTGGACCGCAAAACGGGCACCGATGTCGGCGTTTATTCGACAACGGTGTCAGACAGCTACACCGAGCATCTCAGCAGTCAGGATGAAGGTGAACACCAGGATACGCGCTGGGCGGCCGTGACGGACGACACGGGTTTCGGTGTTGTCATGAAGGCCGGCCAGTTTGCGGCCAACACCCTGTTTACCGGAAACGGCGGCGGTTATACGTATAACCAAGCCGAGACAGCGTACAACATGGCAAACTTGGTCGAGTTCAGTGCGCTGCACTACAGCCCGACGCAGTTCGGCGACGCCAGGCAAAAGCACCCGTACCAGGTCTATGACGAGTTCGGGCGCAACGACGCCAGGCTTCCGACGTACCTATACGTGGACATTGCTTCGCGCGGACGCGGCGCCGATACCAGCTGGGGCAACCAGGCCACGCCTAAATCGTGCTACATTATCAACGCCGCCGGTAAAACCGTGGTTTACAACTTCTCAATCCTCCCGGTCGACGATTTCGACGCGGATGCGGCGATGACGTTCTCCAAGACACAGCGCAGCGCGTATCAGAACACAAAAGACTTGATGCCGCTCGCGTTGGCCGTTGGCGTGAAGGCCAACAATCCGGCGTACGCCGCCGCGAACGATTTGACAAGTTCAGCCGCCGAGCTTGCGGCAGTGAACGCGTATAACGCGCTTTACGCCGCTGTCGAGGACGCCAAGTCATTCCAGGTGAATCTTGACGGCGGCAGCGCCGTGGCGTCGGTTGTATTGGACGCCGCACCCACCGCGGGTGCACAGATCATTTTGGCCTTCTACGACGCCGCCGGAAGGCTTGTCGAAGCGGCTGCAGGCGCCCGGGTCGCCGCCGCGGGCGATCTGGTCAGAGTTGACTGCGCCGCCGCCGTTCCGCCCGGCGCTGCCAGCGCCGTCGCGTGCTATTGGGACGCGGACTACGTCCCGCTGTCACCGCCCACATCTCGGATTTTGATTGAATCTTAACACGCAGTTCCGGGCAAGGATGTCTGTGGTGAAACCATTCTCATGTGACTGACATGTCATAACGGCCAAAACGGCGCAGTCCGTTGTGTTTGCAACGGACTGCGCCGTTTTTGGTTGGAGAAAAAATGCCAATCATCAACTACAGCACGAGGGGACAATGGAAGATAAAGCTTTAGCAGCCAGAGAAATCGACAACACAGAGATATAACACGGCAGATAACAACATTTTGTTGTTGCTGGCCTAGTGGCTTGTCGTACAAGTGCCGGTATAGGTCGCTAAAACCAACGGCCGCGGCGACGTTAGATCATGCTTTACAAATGCGCAATATTGGTATATAATGTTGTTGTAAAGGTGCTCATAAAAGTATGCAGTTAGGCTGAAGCCATTGGATGCACTTCATGTGGCTTGTGCGCTCGACACAGCGATTATTTCTTCACGACGGATAAGGGCATTTTAACCACTGTCAACAGGTTAAGGATATTTCAAAGAATGACGATTTAAAACGGGACTCCAAGGAATGCCGAGCTGGTAGTGGGAGATGCATAAAGGTCTGGCAAAGCGGAAGCCGGCTCGCAGAATAGTGCAAGGGGGCTTCCGATGAAAAGGGAAAAAACGCGCAAGGATATTGTAAGACAGAGGAACAAACTCAGGAAGCGGCAACAGATGAAGGCGGGACAAACGGGCGCAGATACTGCGGAAAATGACTGCGGAATAAGCGAAGAATCTGCAAAGCGGTTAAAGCAAAAGATGCGTGAGATGAGCGGCATTGAGCACGAAATAATCAGAGATAGCACACTTGAGAAAATGTCGGATATTTTGTTAGACTACGCAGAACCGTTTTTAAATACGATTGATAGCGACAATAAAGATGAGTACGAAAACGCGATCATGATGGCAATGGCAGTTTGGAATTGTTCGGTCATGGGAGACACATCCAAAGGCCGCAGAAAAATAAGGAAGCTGATGAAGCCTATTATGTCCGAAGGCGAATCAAGAAGGGTTGTGCAGTACATGCTGGAACGCAAGCGGCAAATGTATCCAGACAACAAAAGGATGATGATGAATTATGAATTGACAGAGATGCCGGACGGCGGATTTCATTTATCTGTAGCATCAACAGTCGATGAGGCAACAGTGGAAAAGCACATAAAAAGTTTACAGAACAAGACTTGACTTTTTGAGAAGAGCCCCCACAATTTTTTGGATACCTTTTATAGGAAGGTGTATCACTAAATTGTTGGTGGGAAAGATGAAAAAACAGTCAAAGAGACGCATAGTGTTAACACAGGCTATTGAAGCAGTAAAAGAAATGATAGAGAGGCAGAGCGACCGAGCAAGGTTACACACATTAGCGGGTGGGAACCCCGCCCAGAAAGGAGGAACCAATCCACAGGTAGCGAGTCATGAAGCGCACGCATTATTGTTCAAGAAGCCACAAGACAGGCAGGTTTAGAGTGAAACGGAGGATAGCACAGAAGAAGTTCAGGCTCAAGTTGAAAGAAATGAATCTGTGGATAAAACAAAACCGACACCTCAGGCTCAATGACCTGATAAGAACACTAAACCAGAAGTTGCGCGGACACTACCAGTACTACGGCATAACGGACAACTCCGACAGCATAGGAAGCTTTCTGTTTGAAACACAACGATTGTTGTTCAAGTGGCTCAACCGACGAAGCCAGAAGAGGAGCTACACTTGGAAAGGGTTCAACGAGTTAATGAAAATCACACCATTGGCCCAACCCCGAATCTACGTTAGCATCTACAGCTGACAGGGAACAAACTACTTGTGAGGAGCCGTGTGCGTGAATTGTGCCCGCACGGATCTGGGGAGGGCCGGATGCTGTGAGGTGTCCGGCTACTCGACAAGTTCCGCGTTTACAGGCTTACCAGGAGGATGTGAAATGTTGATTAACAGCAACGACTATTTCCAAATCCTTGAGAGCGTTAAGACTCAAATACACAACGCACAGTACCGCGCTGTTTTGGGCGCGAACCGTGAGCAGATACTCCTGTATTGGAATATCGGCAGGGTTATTATCGA
>JAISCT010000077.1 GCA_031265355.1 Oscillospiraceae bacterium
GACGTGTTGCCACTCGCTATGATAAATTGGCTAAATCTTTTTTGGCTTTCGTTTATCTTGCCGCTATCACGGTTTTGTTGAAATAGCACAAGAGTTTCTATTTTTCAAACACGCCTTAATGGCGTTTTTGCTGGTCTTCATCACGGTGTTCGTGGTGGGCCTGTCCGCGCACTGGTTGGTGTCCGCCCTGCCGACAGCGGCCTGCTTCGCGCTCGGGGCGATTTTGGGGCCGACGGACGTGGTAGCCGTGTCATCCCTGTCGTCGCGGATCAAGGTCGGAGAGAAACTGATGAGCATCCTGATGGGCGAGGGCCTCATCAACGATGCTTCAGGTCTCATCGCGTTCTATTTCGCGGTGGCGGCGCTCCTGACGGGCACCTTCTCAATGGCGGAGGCGTCGTTGCGTCTGCTGCTTGTGGCGGTGGGCGGGGCGCTGGTCGGTCTGGTGCTGATCGGTGTCAAACAGCACGTTACAATGCGGATGCGGCGGCTGTCCATCGAGAATACGGCCGCTTATATGTTGATCGAGATGTTGATGCCGTTTTTGTCGTATGTAACCGCGGAACTCTGCGGTTTCTCCGGCGTGCTGGCGGCCGTCGCGGCCGGCAGCCGGCAGGCGCTGACGTTCAAACAAACGGAACTCTTTGAGGCCGAACTCGGAGACACCACCCACACGATGTGGGACATGGTGAGTTTTACGCTAAACTCCCTCGTGTTTTTGCTGCTCGGGATACAATTGCCCGAGATCATCCGCCACATCTGGAGCGACGACCGGTATTCCCATGGATTTCTGCTTCTGACCGCCGCGCTGCTGACACTGATTTTGATGGCGGTACGCTTCCTCAGCGTGAGCCTGATTGCGCGGGGAGATCTTGGCGCCGGTCGGGGAGAAAAGCTGCGAAACGCGGCCGTGTTGACGTTCTCCGGTGTGAAGGGCACGGTCAGCTTGGCCACCGCGTTTGCTCTGCCGTTTTTTTACGCCGACGGCGCGTCCTTTGCCGAACGTCCGCTGCTGCTCTTTCTCACGGCGGGGGTGATCGTCCTGTCGCTGTCGCTCGCGCTGCTGTTCCTGCCTGTCGTCGCGGGGGCACCCGTCGGACAAATCGAGCGGGACCCGCAGATCGACATCCTGAAGGAGGTCGTGGCGCAGCTGCGAAAGCAGGAGGGTGACGTTTCCGAGGTCGTGATCAGCAATTACCAACGACGGATCCAAAAGCTGGAGCGCGCGGAATGCGATCGGGCCGAGACAGCCAAGCTGCGCGCCCTGCGGGTCAAGCTGTACGGCGAGGAGCGAAGGGCGCTTCGCCGGAGATACCAAAAAAAGGAATTTGACGCCGCGATGTACCGGGACTATGCGGAGCTGCTGGAGGTGATTCATCATCGGGCGGCACGGGGCCTGCTGATGGGGCTGTTCGCGTGGTGCACGCGGTTTGCGCAGGTCGGGAGGCACCACCCGCGGCACGCGCTCTCCGAAGCGGACATCAAACAGCGCCGGCGGAAACTCCAGGAGATGTTCCGGACGGACACCGAGGTGGCGATGGAGACGTTGCAAGTCCTGCGTGGCGAATACCCGGACAAGTTGGTGGACATCCTGACGGCCGAACGCGCGGAGTTGGCGGAGAAGATGGAGCAGAACTTTTCCCATGTCTTCACGGCGCATCTGCACCGCCTGCGCGACGATGAGATGCTGAAGGGCTACTACGTGGAGCGCCGCGTGATCCACCAGTTTCTGGAGCGCGGAAAGATCACGCCGGCACAGGCCAACGATCTGCGGCTCAAAGTGAACAAGATGGAGACATTTACACTCTCTCACGGCGACAACGAGGTCGTTGTGAAGCTGATGTCGCTGTTGGCCCGGCGGCGCGACGCCCCGGTGCGACGCTGATATAAAAGAGGAGGCGCATGCCCATGAGTACCGGCATCACCATCGGAGAGATTCAGAAGCTGCTCAACGCCAGGTTGCTGTGCGGAGAGGCCATGTTGGACACAGAAGTACATTCCGCCTGTGGGGCGGACCTTATGAGCGACGTCTTGGCGTTTGTCAAGGAGCAGTCCGTCTTGCTCACGGGGCTTTTGAATTTGCAGGTGGTCCGCACGGCCGAGATGATGGACATGAAATGCATCGTATTTGTGCGCGGCAAGGTGCCGGACGAGGCAATCCTGACGCTGGCCGCGGCTCGCAGCATCGCCGTGATGAGCACGGATTGCCGCATGTACAGCGCCTGCGGACGCCTGTACGCTGCCGGGCTCGTCGGATTGGAGTAAACCATGTCAGACATCGTGAGGCTCCACTACGATGTGGACGGGGACAATTTTATGGCGGCCGGCGAGGCGTCCTCCACCGTGAAAAACGTGTTGAAGCGGCTTGGGTTCGGCGAGGATCTGGTGCGCCGGGCGGCCATTTGTCTGTACGAGGGCGAGATCAACATGGTTATCCACGCAAACGGCGGCACCATCGACGTCTCGGTGTCCCCGCAGACGATCGAGATGGTGCTCCAGGACCAGGGCGATGGAATTCCCGACATTGAGCAGGCCATGCGGGAGGGTTTTTCCACTGCCAGCGACCGCGTGCGGGATCTCGGGTTCGGCGCGGGGATGGGATTGCCAAACATGCGGCGTTACGCCGATTCTTTGGAAATCAGCAGCGAGCCGAGCCAGGGCACCCGCGTGGTCATGACGCTGCGCATCGCGTCGGCGTGACGCGTGCGGGGAAGAGATCCGGCGCGGCGCCGGGCGCGTGCGAGACACTGCCGGCGCCAGCGACAGGGGAGAGGGCCGTATGTCCATATGGCACAGTGTGACACTGATTCGCGACAAGTGCAAAGGCTGCACCACCTGCATCAAACACTGCCCCACGGAGGCCATCCGTGTCCGTCATGGCAAGGCCGTCATTGTGGACGAGCGGTGTGTCGACTGCGGGCGTTGTATTCAGGTCTGCCCGCACCACGCCAAGCGCGCGGTGTGCGACAGCTTTGACAAGCTCGGGGACTTCGCCTACAACGTGGCCCTGCCGGCGCCCTCGCTGTACGGACAGTTTCACAATCTGGACGACGTCAACATCGTGCTGGCGGCGCTCACAGAGATAGGGTTTGACCAGGTCTTTGAGGTGTCCGCCGCCGCCGAGATGATCTCCGACGCGACCCGCCGCCGAATGCGGAGCGAGGAGAGGCTGCCGCGCCCGGTTATTTCGAGCGCGTGCCCGGCGGCCGTGCGCATCATCTGCCAGCGCTTTCCTCGGCTGATTGGCCACCTGGCCAACCACATTGCGCCGGTCGACTTGGCCGCCGTGCTGGCTAGGCGGGCGGCCATCCGCGAGACGGGACTGCCCCCGGAGAAAATCGGTGTCTTTTTCATTGCCCCATGTCCGGCCAAGGCGACTGCCGTGACAAACCCGGTGGGACTCTCCCAACCGGTTATGGATGGTGCGCTGGCCATGTCGGAGGTCTACTTGCGTCTGCTGCCTGCCATGAAGAAGGTGGAAAATCCGCCCCAGATCGCCACCTCCGGCATTATGGGTATCGGCTGGGCCACCTCAGGCGGGGAGAGCGCGGCGCTGCTGGGGGAGAGTTACATCGCGGTCGATGGCATTGAGAATATCATCAAAGTGCTGGAGGACGTGGAGGACGGCAAACTGCCGGATGTCGAATTTTTGGAGCTGGGTGCCTGCACGCAAGGCTGCGTCGGCGGATGTCTCACAGTGGAAAACCCGTTTGCCGCCAAGGCGCGCGTCAAGCAGCTGATGAAATTTTTGCCGGTATCGCGCAGCCGTATGACCGGCGAGATCGAGACAATGTCGTACATGGACACGCCGCTGTCTCATGTGCCGGTGTGGCAGTTCGATACCGACATGACGACGGCGATGGAAAAGCACGCCCGCATCGAGGCCCTGCGGGAGCGGCTGCCAGGACTGGACTGCGCCTCGTGCGGCGCGCCATCTTGCCGGAGTCTGGCCGAGGATGTGGTGATGGGCTTTGCCAGCGAGGAGGACTGCATCTTCCGAATGAGGGAACGCATGATGTATCTCTCCGGCACCGGCGACGCCGAACAGTACTTGCCCCCGCCGTTTCGAGAACAAAAAAAATGAGCGTCCGGCGCGCCGGACACGGCACGCCGGACGCTTTTGGTACCGGTCGGCACACCACAATATGTTGTGGTTTCTACCAGATGGTGGTGTGCGGAGGGTGATGAACATCGACCCGGGCGCGGTGCGGCCGGGTCGCGGAGGTGGTTTGGATGACCGTTGCGGAATTGGCTGCGTATCTGGACGCCGGGGTCCTGTGCGGGGCGGGGACGGCGCTCGGACGCGTCGTGCAGGGGGCCTATGCGGGCGACTTGCTCAGTTGGGTGATGGGCCGCGCGCGGGCGGGCATGGTTTGGGTCACCATCATGTCGAACATGAACGTGGCCGCCGTGGCGCTGCTGGCGGATGTATCTTGCGTCGTGCTGTCCGAAGACGTCGCGCCGGACGAGGCGTTGCTGGCGCGCGCAGTCCGCGAGGAACTGGTGCTGCTCTCTACGCCGCTGTCCACATACGACGTGTGCTGGCGCATCCGCGAGGGACTTGCCGATGCGGTTGTTTTATGATCTTCATATCCACTCCTGCCTGTCCCCCTGCGGCGATACGGACATGACGCCCGGCAACATCGTGGGCATGGCCGCGCTCTGCGGCCTGCAGATCATTGCCCTGTCGGACCACAACACCTGTCGCAACACACCGGCTTTTGCGGCGTGCGCCGAGAGAGCCGGCCTGTTGGCGTTGCCGGCCATGGAGCTGACGACGCGGGAGGAGATTCATGTGCTCTGCCTCCTGCCGGCCCTGCCGGCCGCCGCGGCGTTTTCCGACTATGTATACCGGCGCCTGCCGGACATCCGCAACGACGAGGCGATCTTTGGAGCGCAGCTCGTCATGGACGCGCAGGACACCGTCATCGGCCGGGAACCCCGACTGCTTACCTCGGCCGCCGATATCGGGATCTACGATGTGGCGGCCCTGGCTACCTCGTACGGCGGCGTGGCTCTGCCCGCCCATGTGGACCGCCCCTCGTTTTCGCTGTTTGCGAACCTTGGCTTCTTCGACCCCGCCATGGGGTTCACCGCCGTGGAGATCTCTGCTTACACCGAGCCGGAGGTTTTCCGTCGCACGCACCCGGGGCTTGAGGGCCTCATGACGGTGCAAAACTCCGACGCGCATGAGCTTGGGTGCATCCAAGATGCCGCGCGTGTGCTGGACATTCGGGATATGACACCCCAGGCGGTGATTGCGGCGCTGCGGCGCAGGGTGCCCAGCGGCCCGGCGTCGGGCTGAAAACCGGCAAAATTCGGCCGCCCGCGCGAAATTTTGAGATCCGGGATTGCCAATAATGAGAATTTGCGGTACACTGAGAAAAGGGATGGTGTTTGCATGGAACTTGCACAGATCGCACAGGAGATTCTCACAGAAACAGGCGTGCTGCAGCGTGGGCATTTCCGCCTGACGTCCGGGCGGCATTCCGACCGATACATGCAGTGCGCCCGCCTGTTTGAATATCCGGACAAGGCGGAGATTTTATGCCGGGAGCTGGCGGGTCTGTTTGCGGACAAACAGATCGACTGTGTCGTCGGCCCGGCGGTGGGCGCCGTACAGATGGCTTTCGAGGTCAGCCGTCACTTGCGCTGCCGCAATATGTTCGCCGAGCGCGAAAACGGCGCCATGACCTTCCGGCGCGGCTTCTTCCTCCCGTCCGGCGCTAAGGTGCTGGTCGTGGAGGACACGATCACCACCGGGGGCTCGGTGCGGGAGGTCATCGAACTGGTCCAAGGCCAGGGCGGTGTCGTGGTCGGCGTGGGCGCCGTTGTCGACAGAAGCGGTGGTCGGGTGCTGTTTGATGCACCGATGTGCGCCTGCGTGCAGATGGATATCCCCTCGTGGGAGCCCGACGAATGTGCGCTGTGCCGGGAGGGTCAGCCCCTCACCAAGCCGGGCAGCCGGGTGTGAACAGTCCGCACGCTGGACATAGGGAACGGCTGCGCGGCCGGTTTCTGTCCGAGGGGCTGGATGGATTCGACGAGCACAACGTACTAGAACTACTGCTGTTTTACGCAGTCCCGCGGGGCGATGTAAACCCGTTGGCCCACCGGTTGATCGACGCCTTCGGTTCGCTCGCCGGCGTGCTGGACGCCCCGGTGGAGGCGCTCTGTCGGGTGGAGGGCATGGGAGTCCGCACGGCGGCGCTGTTGTCGATGATGCCGGCACTCTTCCGACGCTATCAGATCTCAGGACGGGCGGACGGCGTTTGTCTCGACACGGCCGAAAAGGCGGGCGCCTATTTGTTGCCGCGCTTTGTCGGGCGCCGGAATGAGTGTGTTTATCTGCTCTGCCTGGACGCCAAGGGCAAGCCCGTCTGCTGCCGACAACTGTTCGAGGGGTCCGTCAACGCGGCGCAGGTGGGCGCGCGGCGGGTGGTAGAGACGGCGCTGTCCGTCAACGCGGCCGGCGTCATTCTGGCGCACAACCACCTCTCCGGCATCGCGCTTCCTTCCCCGGAAGACGAAGAGACCACGCGCCGGCTCCAGGGGGCGCTGGACGCGGTCGGCATCCCGCTGATCGATCACATCATTGTGGCAGACGAGGATTATGTCTCGCTGGCGCAGAGTGGTCTGCTGACATCGCAGCCGTAGCGCGCCGCGGAAGAGTCAAAGAGGATGATTCCGAGTGTCCCGTTCAAGGACAGCGTGCGGCGCTCGGCGGCGGTACAACGCGCGCAGGGTGTACAAAACGCCGAGCGCAGCGCCGGCGCAGACGAAGACGGGGATCCCTGGGAACGTCTGGGGCAATGATGACAGCGCGAAGCCCGCGCTGTTGAAGGCCACATGGAGCAGCACCGGGGCCAGCAGCGAGCCGCTCCACTCGTAGACGAGGCCCAGTACGATGGCCACCGGAAACACATAGAAGCTCTGGAGCAAGTTTAGGTGGAAGGCGGCAAAGATCAGCGCCTGGAGCACGACGGCTGCCCGGACTGGGAACCCGTCGCGTAAAATCCGGTACCCCAGGCCGCGGAAAACCACCTCTTCGGTGAAGGGCAGCAGCAGGCAGCCCGTCAAAAAACTGCCGAGGGGGCCGTGGCTGCTCAGCATCTCGCTGACGTGGTTGTTTTTGGCCCAGAGGGTCTCCGGGATGGGCAGCAGCGAGAGCCCGGCGATGATCGTCAGGTGAAGACAGAGCCCGGCGATGACGAGAAGCAGCGATATCCGGGGCGCCCGTAACGGCACAAAACCCATCGGCGGCGCCGCGAGCCGAATGCGCCGCGTCGCAAGCAAGACGATCAGCAGCATGAGGAAAGCGGCCAGCGCCGCCATCGGCAGCTGCCACCGCGCAAAGAAGTCGGCGAATTGCGCATCCAGGGTATCCTTGTTCATGTCGGGCGGCATGCGCAGGGTGAAGATGATGGCGGCGATTTGGGAGACAAAGAGCTGCGACAAAAGATACAGAGCGGGAAACATCAGCGCCGCGACCAGCGCACGAAGCGGTTTGCGCATAGCAATTCCTCGATTCTCAGTGCGGCACGTTGTGACGCCGGCGTGACGCCGGAGGAAACGGCGGCCGTGTGGCACTGCGTGTGTGATACCAAATCCGGCGGAAGTGACGAGAGATATCCGGATGGAAAACGTATGGGGTGAGACATATGAGCGAGGATTACCGTGAGGCCGAACAAACATTGCTGTTTGGCGTGTTGGACGCCATCCCCTGTCCCGTGGCATTGCTCAACCGGGAGGGGGAGGCGGCCTATGTGAACCCGATGGGGGAGGCGTGTGAACCCTCGTTATACGAGTGTGACATCGCGAGCCTGCCGATCGTCCAAAAATGCCTCGGCGGGACAGCGGCGGCGGTGGGTGGCTGGGTCACATTCACGACGGAGGAGAGGACGCTGACGGGGCAGGCCGAGGTCTACATTGTGCGTAGCGAGACGGTCACGATGGGGGCGTTGTTCCTGTTGCGTCCGGACATCCCGCGGCTGGGCCGTTACGATGTGCTGCCATACGCCAGCAAGGCCATGGAGGCGGTGTGGACACAGCTTGAGCGCCTGAGTCAATTCGGGACGCCGGCACTCTTTCTCGGAGAGCCGGGTACGGGGCGCTCCTCCTTCGCGCGGGCGCTCCACGCGATCCAAAATACGCCGGATACCCCGTTTGTGGAAGTCGACTGCCGTACGGTGGATGAGAAAGGGGCGCAAAGACTCCTGTTTGGAAGCGAGAGTCGGCCGGGCGTGCTGCGCAGTATGTCCTCCGGAAGTCTCTACCTGAAAGATATCCACTGCCTGCCGCTGTCAGCGCAACGTCATCTGTCCGAGGTGATCCGGCACAGGATGCTGGACGAGACGCCGGTGTCCGTCCGTTTTTTTGCCTCCGGGCCGCCGTCCTTCGAGGAGGTGCTGGCGGACGGCCGGTTCGAACAGACGTTCCACGACCAGATGGCCGTCATGCCGCTGCCCATACCGCCACTGCGGGAACGGCCGGATGACATCCTGCCGTTGGCCGAATGGTTTCTGGCGCGTATCCCCAAAAATGGGGATATCGAAGGGTTTTCCGACGAGGCGTGCCATGCCCTGGTGCGGCATGCGTGGCCGGACAATGTCCGGGAACTCGAAGCGGTCGTGACCGAGGCCGTGGGACGCTGTGCGGAGAGGTTCGTTCAGCCAGCGCACCTGCCGTTTTTTGAGGCGGAGAAGCCTCATGAAAAGGAGAGCCTGCAGGACATGCGGCTGGACTTTAACCGGCAGCGCATCGAGGCGGCGCTGGCCGTCTACGGGCACACGGTGGAGGGAAAACGTCGCGCCGCCAAGGAACTCGGCATCGGGCTCTCCACGCTCTACCGGCTGATCGCCCGTGAAGAGTCTAAACAGTGAATCGGACGGGAAGCAGGGGCGGCGTTCCGCCGCCCGCAGAAGCGCACAGTCGCGCCTCTATGGGGGCATATCAAGATAAATATGAATAGGAGAAAAAAGAAGTATGAAAAAGAAGATCTCTGTGTTGTTGGCGGCGCTGTTGCTGCTGACCCTGGTTGTGGCCTGCGGGGAAAATGTAGAAGATGTGAGCCCCAACCCCAGCCCCAGTTCCGCGCCGCCGGCGCCCTCCGCACCGCCCGTACCCACCGGCACGCCGGCGCCTACGTCGCCGCCTTCTCTCGCGCCGCCCGATGAAATTTACAAGTTCCCAGACCTCGACGGGTTTAAGAAGACCGTCGAGGGTATGTTTGTCCATTACCAGGGCGAGGACAGTGAACATGAACAGGTCGCCGTCTCCATTCTGGCGACGGTGACAGTGGAGCAGGAGCTGTCGGATATCCGCGGCGGAGTCTTCGACGACATATCCCGGGAGCGGCTGGAACAGAACATGCCGGGGTTTCGCGACGAGGACGTGAAATTCATCGACGTCGCGGGAGGAAAGGCGCTGGAGGTCATCTGTATTCTAGAAGCCGGGCCGGACGATGTGGACCCCGACGACCTTATCCAGCGGATGTTGCTGCTGCCCGCGGAGCATGAACTCATCATCGCGACCCTCAGCGCCATGAGCCGCAACCGGACTCTGCTGGACGCTACCTACGAGGAGCTGATCACCGAGATCCAGCCTGGCCGCTGACGGCCGGCTGACAGTATTATACCACAACCCACGCCCGCCGTCATGCCGGATTTGGCCCGGCGGCGGGCATCAAAATTGTTGGAGCAATACCGTGCAAATCATCTGGGACACATTGTGCGGTACTGCCTTGGTTCGGGGTGGTTGTTTGATAGCCATTGTGGATTATGGCATGGGGAATCTGCACAGCGTGGAGAAAGCCTTCGCGTATCTCGGGGTGCCGTCCGTGATTACGGACCGGGCGGACGAGATCGAGCAGGCCGGCCACGTGGTACTGCCCGGCGTAGGCGCCTTTGGAGATGCCTGCGACCGACTGCGGGAAAAGAAATTGATGGAAGTCCTGGCTCGCCGGGCCGGGGACGGACGCCCGTTTTTGGGGATCTGCCTGGGGATGCAGCTTCTGTTTGCGGGCAGCGAGGAGGCCCCCGGTGTGCCGGGACTGGGTCTCTTTTCAGGGATATTCCAAAAATTTCCAGAAAAGATCGGCAAGGTGCCGCATATGGGGTGGAACCGCCTCACATATGGGCCGAACTGTCCGCTCTTCGCGGGTCTGCCGGCAGAGGCGGAGATGTATTTTGTCCACAGCTTCGCGCTTTACGAGCGGACACACGCCGTGGCCGAGACAGAGTACGGCGGCGTCTTCTATTCGGCGGTCGGGCGGGGCGGGTTGTACGGGGTGCAGTTTCACCCGGAGAAGAGCGGTCGGACCGGGCTCGCGCTGCTGCGCAATTTCGCGCGCTGGGAGGGAACGCCGTGCTGACGAAACGGATTATCCCCTGTCTGGATGTGGCTGAGGGCCGTGTGGTGAAGGGCGTCTCCTTTGAGGCTCTCCGCGACGCGGGGGACCCGGTGGAGGCGGCCCGCCGGTACGACGAGAAGGGCGCCGACGAGCTAGTCTTTTTAGACATCAAGGCATCCAAGGAAAACCGGGGCACGCTGCTGTCAATGGTGGAGCGCACAGCCCGCGAGGTCTTCATCCCTTTCACGGTGGGCGGCGGCATCCGTACGCTGGAGGACATCCGGGACATCCTGCGCAGCGGGGCCGATAAGGTGGGTATCAACACGGCCGCCGTGCAGACGCCGGACCTCATCGACCGCGCTTCGCGGCGTTTTGGCGCCCAGTGCATTGTCATTTCCATCGATGTGCTTCGCCGTGGAGAGGGGCGCTGGGAGGTGTTTACCCATGGCGGCAGCCGCCCGACAGGGCGGGACGCGCTTGATTGGGCGCGGGAGGTGGCGCGGCGCGGCGCGGGCGAGATCCTACTGACCTCGATTGACGCCGACGGTGGTCGGGACGGCTACGACGTGGAGATCACCGCCCTCGTCTCCCAGGCGGTGCATGTGCCCGTGATTGCCTCTGGCGGCGCCGGGACGCCGGCGCACTTTTATGACGCGCTGACCCGTGGCCGGGCGGACGCCGTACTGGCGGCCAGCCTGTTTCATTTCGGCGAACTTGACATCTGGGTGCTCAAACAGTATCTGGCCGAGCGGGGCATTCCTGTCCGTCGCGCCATCGGGACTTTTGTCACCTGAACCGCAGGTGTGTGAGCTCGTGAAGTTGTGAAAGGATATTATGAGTCATGGAGAAAGTGTTGGTGCTGGATTTTGGCGGGCAGTACAGCCAAGTCATCGCGCGGCGGGTGCGTGAGTGCCGCGTCTATTCCGAGGTGCGTTCTCACAAAACCGCACTGGAGGAGATCCGGGGGGGCGGATATCGGGGGATCATTCTCACCGGCGGCCCGGATGATGTCTTCGCGCCCGGCGCGCCCGGCTGTGACGCCGCGCTGTTTTCGCTGGGAGTCCCGGTGCTGGGTATCTGTTATGGGGCCCAGTGGATGGCCTACACGCTGGGCGGGACGGTGCGCCGCGCGGATGTGGGTGAATACGGAAACGTTATGCTCCATGTCCGTCCCGGCAGCCGACTGCTGGCCGACGTGCCGGCGAAGACGGTCTGCTGGATGAGCCACGGCAACAGCATTTTCAAAGTGCCGGACGGGTTTCAGCTCACTGCGACGACCCCCGACTGCCCAGTGGCGGCGATGGAGGATCCAGCGCGGGGGCTGTACGCCGTGCAGTTCCACCCGGAGGTCTCTCACACGCCGGAGGGAGAGCGGGTGCTGCGGCAGTTCCTGTATGAGATCTGCGACTGTCACGGGGAGTGGGTCATGTCTTCGTTCATTGAAAACGCTGTGCGCGGCCTGCGGATGCGCATTGGAGCGCGCAATGTACTCTGTGCGCTGTCCGGCGGTGTGGACTCCTCGGTGGCCGCCGCACTGTTGCACCGTGCGGTGGGTGAGCAGCTCGTCTGCATCTTTGTGGACCACGGTCTGCTGCGCAAGGGAGAGGCCGAACAGGTGCAGACCACCTTTGAGGAACAGTTTGGCATGCGGCTGATCGTGGCGGACGCGCGGGAGCGATTTTTAGAGAAGCTCGCGGGCGTATCCGACCCGGAGCGCAAACGCAAGATCATCGGAGAAGAGTTCATCCGCGTCTTTGAGGCCGAGGCCCGAAAGTTGGGTGCGGTCGAGTGTCTGGTGCAGGGCACGATCTATCCGGACGTTATCGAGAGTGGGGCCACAGGCGCCGCCGCGCTCATCAAGAGCCACCACAATGTGGGCGGACTGCCCGAGAAGCTGGATTTCCGGGAGATCATCGAACCGCTCGCCACGCTGTTCAAGGACGAAGTACGGCGCCTGGGCGAGGAGCTCGGTCTGCCCCGCGAGATTGTATGGCGGCAGCCGTTCCCCGGCCCGGGACTGGGGGTCCGTGTGATTGGGGATGTAACGCAGGAAAAGCTGGACATCCTGCGTGAGGCCGATTTCATTTTTACGCAGGAGATCGAAGCGGCTCGGCCCGACCCCATGCCCAGCCAATATTTTGCCGTACTCACAAACCTGCGCAGCGTGGGCGTCATGGGCGACGGCCGCTCCTACGACTGCGCGGTAGGTCTGCGCGCCGTGACCACGGTGGACTTCATGACAGCCGACTGGTGTGAGCTTCCCCTCCCTCTGCTGCGTCGCGTCTCCGCCCGCATCGTCAACGAGATCCCCGGCGTCAACCGCGTCGTCTACGACGTGACCACCAAACCCCCGGCCACAATTGAGTGGGAGTGAGTTGCGGCAGAATGTCAGCCGGGGGGACATCATGAAGTATCTGCCGGATGAGCGGGAGGAGGGCAATGGCATGACCATCTATGAGCAGATCGATGAGAGAAAGGCCGCTATCGATGTTATGCGCCCGTTTGAGGGCGACACCCTGCGGCAGCTGCGGGGATACTACCGCATCGGGCTGACGTGGATGTCAAACGCGCTGGAGGGCAATTCCCTGACCGAAATAGAGACGAAAGTGCTTCTGGAAGATGGTCTGACCGTCGGCGGGAAGCCGCTCCGCGATACGTTTGAGGCTCTGGGCCACGCGGCAGCGTATGACTAATGTTTGGGCTGCTTGGGGAGCGGCGTATCACTGTAGAGAACATCAAAGCCCTGCATCGCTTATTCTTTAAGTCCATCGACGAGCCTCGCGCAGGCGTCTGGCGCGATGTGAGCATTATTGTCACAGGCTCCGAGCATGAGTTCCCCGCTCCTGCTGAACTGGAAGGGCTTATGGCCGACCTTGGTCGGTGGATGGAAACCGAGCGGGACACGATGCACCCTGTCCGCTATGCGGCCATGCTCCATTTGAAGTTTGTCATCATCCACCCTTTCGTCGACGGGAATGGGCGCGTTGCGCGGCTCCTTATGAACGCTGCGCTCATTCAGGACGGATATATGCTCGCCGTGGTGCCTCCCGTTCTGCGCCCGGATTATCTCACAGCCATACGCAGATACCAGCAAAAAGGGGAGACTGGGCCGTTTTGCGACTTCATCGCCGAGCAGGTGTTGGAATCCGAAAAGGAGATTATGCGACTGCTTCATATCCCGTCCTTCAAAGCATAGGAGCGGGTAGCTTGTCTCTGTCGCAAATAAAACGCGCCGTCGTGAGCTGGGTTCCGGCTCACAGCGGCGTTTTTGCAGTCCTCTGAACGGCGGCGCGGCCGGTGGAAAGATTTGGGGTGCTCTTATTTCTTGAACCGATACCCGGCGCCCCATACCGTTTGCAAGTGTTCGGGATTCGAGGGGTTCTTCTCGATCTTCTCCCGCAGGCGGCTGATATGTACCGCGACGGTTTTCGTATCTCCGTAGGCGTCCATGCCCCATATCGTCTCATACAGATGGTCTTTGCTGAACACGATCTCCGCATTGGAAACGAGAAAGTATAAGAGCTCGTATTCCTTATTCTTCAAGTCTATCTCTTTCTCCCCGACATGCACGTATCTGGTATTGGGGTTTATGCGCAGGTATCCCAAATCAATCTCCTTTTCCGTTTCATAGGCCGGTTGCTTGGCAGAGACGGATTTGAGCCGCTCGTATTGGGCGATGTTCGCCTTGACACGCGCCACAAGCTCGGTCGGCGAGAACGGTTTCGCGATATAATCGTCCGCGCCGAGTCCGAGTCCGCGCACCTTGTCCGCGTCCTCGACGCGGGCCGTGACCATCAGAATGGGTGTGTCGATCTTCGCGCGGATATTCCGGCAGATCTCGTAGCCGTCGATTCCGGGCAGCATCAGGTCGAGAAGGATCAAGTCGAAGGCGCCCGAGAGCGCCCGCTCCATCCCTTTGCGCCCCTCCGCTTCACAGACGGCCTCGAATCCGTTCATTTCCAAAAAATCGCGCTCGATCTCCGCTATATCTGCGTCGTCCTCAATCACCAAAATCTTTTTGGCGTTATTTTTGCTCACTTTGTTATCCTCCTTTCGTCTTGACGGGCGGGGAAACGCAACGCGATAGTAAGGCCGCCGCCCCGCGGAAGTCTCGCGGATATCCCGCCGCCCATACGTCTTACGATCCGCTCGCTTATGGCAAGGCCGAGGCCGCTGCCCTTCGTGTTCCGCGACGGGTCGGTCCGGTAAAACACATCGAACAGCTTGTCAAGCGCGGCTTTCGGCACGCCGGGACCGTCGTCGGTAAGAGCGATCTCAACGTCGCCGGCCGATTCGCCGCATTCGACAGTCACCCTGCCGATTTCGGCGGTCTTGTATTTCGCGCTGTTTTCAAGGATATTTATCATCACATTTCGCAGCCATACCGCGTCTGCGGTTATGAAAACGTCCGGCGGGCCTTGCCTCAACGCGAGCAGCAAACCTTTATCCCTGTATTCTTCGGCAAGACCGCCGGCAATCTCCGAAACCGTCCGTCCGACGTTCAAAAGTTCCGTATCCATCGGGAATTCGCCGATATCCAGCTTTGAAAACAGAAACAGTTGATGGATGATGTGCTCCAGGTCGGCGGTCTTCTTCCCAATGATCTCAAGATATTTCCGCCGGCGCTCCGGCGACTCGGCCACGCCCTTCTCGATCCCTTCAAGATACGCCTTTATGGATGTCAGCGGCGTTCTCAAATCGTGAGAAATGCCGGCTATCAATTCCTTGCGACTTTCCTCGTCGCTTCGCCGCATATTTTCCAGCTTTTGCAGACGTTCGGCCATATCGTTGAACGCGGCGCACACCGGGCCAAATTCATCTTTCCCCAGATAATCCAGCCGGAATGTCAGATTGCCCTCGCAAATTTGTGTCACGCCGTAGGAGAGTGCGTCAATCGGCGCCATAATGCTTCTTGCTATGACGCGTGTCAATATTCTGTTGGTGATGACAATAATCACTACAATCAGGACGAGCATCCCGAATCCCATTGTAACCACATAGGAAAGATAGAATGTATCATCGTTCAAATAGTAGTTGGTATCTGTCAAAATGATGTGGTATTCGCCTACTGTTCGCACAAATAATGCCGTATGGTCAAGAGTAATGATATGTGTTTCGTCCTGTCTAAGCGCGGCTGTAAGCAGCGGCGTATCCGGCGCCGGCGCGCCGAGCGGCTGTCCGGCTTTGTAAATAGAAATCGCAATGTGCGCATTCTCGTTGCTTTTGGCTATGACGTCTACCGCGCGAAGCAACTCGTCCTCTTGTGCCGCACCGTCAAGAGCCGAAATGCTTCTTTTGGCCTGATAAAACCGTTCATCGTCAAGGGAACGCCCGCCAAAGCTCCCGAAAATACCCATCATCGCGAGACTCATCACGGCGGCAAATAGGATACAGAGGATGACGGGTATAGCGACCATCAAAGTATTGGATATAAATAGACGGCGTTTTATGGCCATGGATTTTCACCTCGTCCGTTCGCTATACTACGCGACGGTACGCTTCCTTTGTCCCCAAAACATCCCGAAGGACGTAAGTCCGATGACCAGCACCAGAAATACAATCAGCATGACATAGTATGGTACAACCACACCAAAGACATTGTAGACCTTGTACTGCGTAAATATCTCACCCACCAATGCGAAGCTTGCGACGCCGAAATCCACAACGGGTTTTATCACATTCTCAATGGTCGTTCCGAGTGCGGCGATACCGATGTTCAGGAGAAGAACGGCGAGCGACACACCGCAGACCGCGATCTGGTTTTTGAAGCGCGAGGATATAAAGCTGACGATGAGCGCGAAAGCCGTTCCAGACAGCAATATCCATAGTGCGGAAACGACGGTAAACTGTGCATTCGAGAAGCCGAAGGGAGCACGCACATAATTGGGTACTGAGCGCAGTGCGGCGGTCGCGCCCTCCAGCGTGCCCACCGAAAAGAATCCGAAAATAAAGGTCGCGAGCAGATACATCGCGAGTACGGCGACGGCGGTGATGACCACGGCGCCGATCTTCGCCGCGACGATCTTGCGCCGCCCGTTGCGCGAGGACAAAATCAGGTTGTCCATGCCGGTGGACGCTTCCATAGAGAATACGGGCGAAATAATGAATAGCAGGGGGATAAACAGCAGGAACAGCATGAGTGTGTCGCCCCAATTCGCAAGCAGGTTGCCCCATTCCAAGGTATTCGCGAACCGGGGCTCTCCCAGCGCCACTTCCTTGTCCAGTTGATTCTTCGTGCTTCTGTACTCGAAGCCGCCCGCTTGCCCGCTCTGTTCCAGCTCAGTCAGCCGGGATTGCAGCACGTTGACGCCATAAGGGGCAAACAGGCTGTCAAAGAGCGCGCCGTTGTAGTATTCGTCCACATGCCCGACAAAGTGGGCGTAATCCACATTGAATTTCAAGACGGGATCGCCGGACGTGCCGTAGTAGATGGCTTCCTCGTTGTCGCCATAGCGTTCCTTGGCTGCCTCATAGCTTGCCATGGCCACATCCGCGTATTCCTCATTGACGGGCCCCTCAAGTGGCCTCGCGAGATCGGCATAGGTGTTGTAAGCTTCCCCGCTGCCGACGATGAAATATGAAGTTCCGAAGCCGACGCCAATGTAGAGAATAAGCAGTGCCCCCAGAATGGTCAGCGTTCTTTTGTTGATCAGGAGCTTTCTGAGTTCAAACCTGAATAATGACATATCCGTTTCCTCCTATGCCGCCGCTCTAAGCGGTAGATAATTGAATACATAAAGGTAGGCGTCCTCCAAATTAGGCGTGACTGGGGTGGCGTCGGCGGACGGTTTCCTTTCGTCGATGACGCGCACCTCCATTGTATCGCCGTGGGGGACGACGTTGGAGATGACCGCGCTGTTTTGGAACTCGACCAATCTCTCAACGGGAATACGGAAACTCCACACGCAGTTCTCAATTTGTTTGATGTATTCCTCGCTGCTGCCGAGCCTTTCAATTTTGCCGTATTCCATCATCATAACCTGCTTGGCGATGCTGTCCACATCGGAAACGATGTGCGTGGAGAGCAGCACGAGGCGGTCTTTGGAGTAGACCGAGATAATGTTGCGGAATTTGATGCGTTCATGGGGATCGAGCCCCGCCGTCGGCTCGTCGAGAATTAGGATTTCAGGATTGTCGAGCAGCGCCTGCGCGATGCCGAGCCGCCTCTGCATACCGCCTGAATAGGTGACGCAGCGGCGATGCAGGTCGCCCTGTAGGCCGACGTTGCGGGCGAGCGCCTCAATCTGCGCCTTCGCCTCCGCTGCGGGAATGCCTTTGAGCGCGGCGACGTACGCAAGATAATCGCGCCCTGTGAAGTCGGAGTAAAAGCTCATGTCCTGCGGCAGATAACCGATTTTGGCGCGGTATTCGTCCCCACAAGTATTCTTATCCTGACCGTTTATCAGAATGCGGCCCTTGGTCGGCTGCAGGATATCCGCCAGTATGCGGATCATGGTCGTCTTGCCCGCCCCGTTGGGGCCGAGCAGCCCGTACACGCCGTTTTCCATGCGCAG
>JAISCT010000078.1 GCA_031265355.1 Oscillospiraceae bacterium
CCCCCAGGTATACACGATCCCGTCTTTCACCAGCACCGAGTGCGTCATGCCGCCCGCCACCGGTACACGGCGCTGGGCCACGTTGATGGCCCCGGCCGCCGGCGCGCCCAGCGCAAACAGCCCCGCCGTCAGCGCCAGCGTCAGCACCGCGGCCGTCCCTCTCCGTACTCTCGTTCTCATCAAAAACACCTCAATCCCCGCGCGGCCCGGCCGCGCGGTATTTTTTCTCGCATTTATCTCTCTACCCGACGGTGATGACGCACCGCCCGCTCCGGCCGCCGCAGCTGGCCGTGATGTATACCGTGCCCGCGCCGAGAGCCGTCACGTTACCGTCACGGTCGACGGAGGCCACCGAGGTGTTGGCGCTCGACCAGGTCACGGTTTTGCTGGTGGCGTCGGCGGGGGCGACCGCGGCCGTCAGGTGAATCCGCTCGCCCACATCCAGCAGCGCCGACCCGGGCGACACCGTCACCCCGCTCACCGGGACGACCGGCGGCGGCGTGGGGGTGGGCGCCGGCGCGGGAGGTTGTTCCGGCGTCTGCTCCGGGGGCGTCGGCGTCGGTGTGGGCCGCGTCGGTGTGGGCCGCGGGGTAGGGGTTGGCGTAGGTCGCGTCGCGGGTGTGGGCGGGGGTGTCGGCGTGGGTGTGGACGGCGCCCCGTCCACATGCGGGATGTGCGCGACCACGGACCAGTCCGCCACCGGATTGCCGGCCGCCGCCAAGGTCTCCAACGCCGGCAGGGCGGCCAGAGGCGACAGGTCTTCGATGTGGTTGTCGCCGATGTTCAGGTAGGTGAGCCCGGTCAGAGACCGTGCAAACTGGATGTCCGAAAGTTCGTTGGCGCTGATGTCGAGCCGCGTCAGCCCGGTCAGGGACCCGAGAAAAGCCGCGTCGCCGAGCCGGCAGCCGGCCAGGTTCAGCACTTCCAGCCCCGGCAGGAACGCCAGTGGCGACGGATCCGGCAGAGACTGCCCCCGCAGGCGCAGCACCTTGAGATTCGGCAGTGCGGGCAGATCCGCCAGAGAAGTCACCGTGTCGCCCTCCGCCTGCAGCTCCGTGATGAGCATCAGATCCTCCGGGGTGACGACCGCGTCGGCCGGTTTTTGCAGCTCGGCCCGGACAGCCGCGCCAATCGCCGCGTCGGCAAATAAGACGCCGGACGAGGTGGGCGGCGCGGACGGGGGTTCGCTCGGCGGCGAGACGGCGCTCGACGGCGTTTCCTGGGTCGAGGAGGGAGGGGTGGGTGGCGCGGACGACGACCGCGGCGCCAAAAACGGCAGCCAAGACGCCCGGAAATAGTACAGCAGGGCGCCCGTCAGGAGCGCGGCGGCCGTGAGTGTCAGCACAAGCGCTTTTTGCGGCGCGCGGCTGCGCGCCGCGGCCGGCCGCGGCGCAAACGGCGGTGCCGGCGGTTCCCCGGAAGGCATGCCCGCCGGCGGCGCGTGAGCGGGCGCCCCGGAGGGGTGCGGGACATACGGCGGCGCCCCGGAGGGCATACCCGCCGGCGGCGCGTAAGCGGGCGCCCCGGAGGGGTGCGAGGCATACGGCGGATACGGCGGGGCCGGCGGTTCCCCGGAGGGCATGCCTGTCGGCGGTGCGTAGGTGGGCGCCGCGGAGGGGTGCGGGGCAAACGTCGGCGGGGCCGGCGGCGTGCTCGGGGCCTGCACCGGGAACAGCAGTTTCGTCCGGTGTTCGATCTGCTGGCCCTGTCCCGACTCGCCGTGGCCCGGCAGCCTGTTCATGACAACCGTCTGCAGGGCGCGGCCCGTCAGAGAGGCGCGGTAGGCGTACAGATGTTCCAGCATCTCGGCGGCGTCTCGCCACCGCCTGTCCGGCTCGAACGCGCAGGCCCGCAGAATGATCCCCGACAGCGCGGCGTCGGCGAAGGCCGGCGGCGGCAGCGGATCCCCTTTTACCCGGAGCTCCTGCGCCGTATGGTATTCGAAATGCGAGATCAGCGCGGGCGGCGGCGGCAGGAAAGGGGCACGGCCCCCGTTGAGCAGGCGGTAGAGCACCAGCCCGAACGAGTAGATGTCCACACGGTAGTCGCCCTTTTCCTGACGAATCAGCTCCGGGGCCATGAACATCGTGGTGCCCCGGGCCGACATCCGCGTCACCGATTCGTCCAGCATTCTGGATATTCCAAAATCACCCAACTTAAAATCGCCGCCGCGGCTGATGAAGATGTTCTCCGGTTTCACGTCCCGGTGGACGAGGCTGCGCTTTTGCAGCACGGCCAGCGCGTTGCAAAGGTCCTCCCCCAGCTTGACCACATCGAGGAGGCGGATGGGAAACTCCCGCATATAGCCGGTCAGGTTCTGCAAGTACTCCATTTTAATGTAGATGTCGTAACCGGGCCCGTCCGCGCGCGGAATGATCTTGTGGTCGTCGTAGGAGACGAAATTCGTGTGCCCGCGCAGTTCGACGTTGATGTTGATTTCCGTCATAAAGGATTCCAGAATCTGCATGCAGTAGGTCTGGAGTGTGGCGGCGTTGGTCGCCATGCCTTCGGCGAAAATGTCGTCAATCTGACCGGTGTCGCCGGGGATGGGAATGTGTTTGATCGCGGAGTAATAAGTACTGCCGTATTCTTGTCTGGAAACCAGGTAGACCCTGCCGTATGCGCCGTTCCCCAGGAGACGCGTGAAGACCCATCCATCCCAGGGGCATACAAAGTTCTCCTGCAACATCTCATCATCTTCCTCGCGCTTGGAATGTGGGGCGCCCATTCGCTCAAAAAGAAAACATTTGGATGTTTTGTAAAAACATGGAATATTTGGAGGCGTCAAAATCCATCATATACCCACAGTCATTAGTACCTTGTTGCCGCGAAGCGGCAACAAAAAACAAGAATTTGGGTTGTGGGTTGCAGGTGCAACCCACGTTAGTATATAACATCGCGAGGCGATTTGCAAGATACGACAATTGGCGATCGCCAAGTCGGGGCGCGTCGATTTTTCACAGATTTACGCGCCGCCAAAATGTGGGGGCGCAGAGCAAGAGAACAGGATAAATTTCCAAACGGCCGACGATCATACACAGCGACAGCGTGAGCTTGCCGACCGCCGAAAAATCGGCGTAATGCCCCGTCGTTTCCACGAGGCCGAGACCCGGACCGATGTTGTTGAGAGAGGCGAAAACCGCCGAGATCGTCGAGAAGAGATCTTTTCCGTCGGTCGACAGCACGAGGACGCCGGCCGCCGCGAGGAGGACATAGAGAAAAAAGAAAATCACGACGCCGGACAGCGTGGACTCCTCCACCGCTTTGCCGTTGATGGTGACGGCCCGGATTGAGCGGGGATGGATCAGCTTGCCCACCTCCCGCCGGGCGATTTTGCACAGAAGCAGGACGCGCACGCATTTCAGCCCGCCGCCCGTGGAGCCGGCCGTGGCGCCGAGCACTGTCAGCAGGAAGAGGACAAACTGGCTCAGCGCGGGCCAGACGTTGAAGTCGGCCGTCGTGTATCCGGTGGTCGAGAGGAGGGAGGCGACCTGAAACGAGGCGTGCCGCAGCGCCTCTCCCGGCGCGCGATAGACGCCGCTGCTGAGGAGATTCAGCGCGACGAGGGCGGCCGCCGCGAGAGCGGTCGCCGTGTAGAGACGCAGTTCTTCGTCACGCAACACGGGCCGCCAATTGCGCTTTAGCAGCGCGTAATAGAGCGTGAAGTTGACGCCGGAAAGCAGCATGAACACCGTGATAACGCCCTCGACGTAGGCGCTGTCGAAGGCGCCCACGCTCGCGCCGCGGCTCGAAAAACCGCCCGTGCTCGCGGTGCCGAGGGCGTGGACGGCGGCGTCGAAGGGTCCCATGCCGCCGAGGAGGAGCAGCAGAAACACCGCCGCCGTGACGGCGAGGTAGATGCCGTAGAGGATCTTGGCCACCTGCCCGATTTTGGGCACGAATTTGTCGGGGCTGGGGCCGGGGAACTCCGCCCGCATGATGTGGACGGTGTTGGCCCGCGCGCCCGGCAAAATGGCCAGCATCAGGACCAGAAAGCCGAGGCCGCCCATCCAGAGGGTGAGGCTGCGCCAAAACAAAATCCCCCGCGGCAGGCTCCCCACAGCCCGCAGGACACTGGCGCCCGTCGTGCTGAAGCCCGAGATCGACTCAAACAGCGCGTCCACGACAAAAGGGGTGACCCCGCTGAGCAGAAAGGGCAGCGCGCCCAGTACGGACACCAGCAGCCAGCCGAACCCGACGACGGCGAAGCCGTCCTTCGCGTAGATGTCGGTGCTCTTCGGCCGCAGGGCGCTCATCCCCAGCCCCACCGCCGCTGTGATCAGAGCGGAGAGCAAAAACGCCGGCGCGTCGCCGTCCCCGCCCGGCAGCGCGATGCCAAACGAAATCAGCATCCCGGCCGCCTCGATGTAACACAGCGTGCCCAGGCTTTTGAAGACCATCAGATAATTCATAGTTTCACATCCGCGCGATTTAGTACCTTGTTGCCGCGAAGCGGCAACAAAAAACAAGAATTTGGGTTGTGGGTTGCAGGTGCAACCCACGTTAATATATTAAGTGCTGCGCACTCAGTTCCGGTTGTCTAAGATGTCGTCGAGGTCCGAGAGCGGGCGCCCCCTGGTGATCAGGACGACATGGTCCCCGAGCCTGAGGCAGTCGTTTCCGTGGGGGATGATGATGTCGCTGCCCCTCACGATGACGGCGACCAGCACGCCCCGCACGAGCGGCAGCTTCCGCAGCGGCGTGTCCAGCAGTTTGGAGGGGCGGCTGATGATGAACTCGATGGCCTCCGCCTGTTCGCCGAGGATCTGGTAGAGCGTGTTGACGGGGTTGCCCATCTCGTTTTGCAGGCTCCGCACGTACCGCAGGATGTAGTTGGCGGTGATGAGCTTGGGCTGCACGAGGTTGTCGATGCCCATGTCGTGGATCACCTGGGTGTAGCCGGTCCGGTTGATCTTGGCCACGACCTTTGGCACCCCGCACCACTTGGCCAGCAGGGCGGTCATCAGGTTCTCCTCGTCCATGCCGGTGACGGACACGAAGGCGTCCATGTGGCTCAGGTTTTCCGAGTGGAGCACCTTGTCGTCCGAGCCGTCGCCGTGGATGATCAGCGTCCTCGGCAGCAGTTCGGAGAGCTCGACACACCGGTCGGCGCGGCTTTCGATGATCTTGACCCTGATCTCGCTCTCGTCCAAGTACTGTGTGAGATAGTAGGCGATGCGGCCGCCGCCGACAATCATGACGTTTTTGACCCGCTGGGTGTGCAGTCCGATCTGGGTGCAGAAGCGAAAGATCCGGGACGGCCGCCCGATGATATAGATGAGGTCGCCGGCCTGTATCACCGTCTCCCCGTCGGGGATGATGACGTCGCCGCCGCGCGCGACGGCGCCGATCAGCACGGAGGAGGAGACTTTTTTGGAGATGTCTTTCAGCGGCATCCCGACGATGGGCATGTCGGCGGGCACTTTGATCTCGATCATCTCCACGCGGCTCTTCGCGAACATCTCCACGCTGGAGGCGGACGGGAATTCCAGCAGCTTCACGATCTCGGAGGCCACGGCCCGCTCCGGGTTGATGACGAGGTCGAGGCCGAGGTCGGTTTTGAGCTGCGAGAGCTCGTTTGCGTACTCCGGGTCGCGGATCCGCGCTATCGTGTGTTCCGCGCCGAGCTTTTTGGCCGTGAGGCAGCACACCATATTCATCTCGTCGCTGGAGGTGGCGGCGATCAGCAGATCCGCCTCCCGGACTCCGGCCTCCAGCAGGATCTTGGTGCTGACGCCGCTGCCCTTGATACAGCGGACGTCCAGGTTCTCGATGGTCTTACGCAGCGCCTCCGCGTTTTTGTCGATGATCGTCACGTCGTTGTCCGATTCGCGCGAGAGGTTCTCGGCGAGGTTATACCCGACCTTCCCGTCGCCGATGATGATGATTTTCACACAAAAGCCTCCGATGCAAAAAGACATCCCGGATTTTCCAATTTTTGGGCACATAGGCGCCGGAAGTTCACTCGATGATCCGTTTTTTATTATCCGGTTTTTACCCCGAATTGTCAATACGGCTATTGTTCCCGTCCCCCGTCCCCCGTCCCCCCGCAACTCCAAACTCAGCACTCAGCACTCAGCACTTCAAAAAAACCTCTTGCGCAGACGAAAAAAATCGGCTATAATAGGAACGATACAAATTTTAGCCGATTTTAGAAGAGGGATTGCGGTATGCGGTACATCAAACGCAGCATGGAGGACATTGTTCTCCGGTTGAGCGGGCAATATCCCGCGCTTTTGCTCACCGGGCCCCGCCAGACAGGGAAAACGACCATGCTGCAAAAGCTCATGGCCGAAGAAGGGGGGCGGCGGGCGTATGTCACGCTGGACGCATGGGAGGAGCGGCGGCTTGCGAAAAGCGATCCCGCGATGTTCTTTCAGCTTCACAGGCCGCCGCTCCTCATTGATGAGGTGCAGTACGCCCCGGAACTGTTCACCTATATCAAGATACACATAGACAAAAACCACAACCCCGGCGATTTCTGGATGACCGGTTCGCAGGCGTTCAAGCTGATGCGGGGCGTGCGGGAGTCTTTGGCCGGGCGTGTGGCGCTGCTGCGCATGTCGCCTCTGTCGCAACGAGAAATTGCCGGCGGCGGGGAGGCGGCCCCGTTTGCGCTTGACGTCGAAGCGCTGACGGCGCGGCAGGCGCTCACCGCGCCTGTTGCCGCGCCTCAGATGTACGAGCGCGTCTGGAAGGGCGGGATGCCGGCGCTCGTCAGCGGTCGGTATACGGATCAGGAGGTCTTCTATGCCAATTATCTGGAAACGTATTTAAATCGGGATGTGCGGGCGCTTTCCGCCGCCATAGATTCTCTCAAGTTTACGAACTTCATCACGGCCGCGGCGGCCCGCACCGGCGGATTGCTGAATGTCAAAAGCATTGCGGACGATGCGGATATAGACCAATCCACCGCGAAAAACTGGCTGAATATTTTGGAAACGCTCGGCATTGTATTTTATCTGCATCCGTATTCCAACAATGTGCTAAAGCGCACCGTAAAAGCGCCTAAACTGTATTTCTGCGATACGGGGCTGGTCTGCTGTCTTTCCAAGTGGAGCAGCCCGGAGACCGCGATGAACGGCGCGATGAACGGTGCGCTGCTTGAAAACTATGTGGTTTCGGAGATTGTAAAGAGTTATCAAAACAACGCGTTGGAACCCCGCCTGTACTACTACCGGGACCGGGACGCCAAGGAGATTGATCTATTGCTGGAGAGCGACGGCCAATTGTATCCGATGGAGATCAAGAAGACGGCGAGTCCGGACAAGCGGCTGACCCGCGTATTTGGCGCCATTGACAAATCGCCCCTGCGCCGAGGCGCCGGGGCGGTCCTCTGCATGGCCGAACAACTTGGCGCGTTCGACCGAGAGAATCTGATAGTACCCATTTGGCTGATCTGATACCGGTAAAATAGTGTGATGTTTTTCGTGAAATTACTTGTAATAGTGTGATATTTGTGCTATAATATCTCATAGAAGTGTGAGGCGATGTTTTTGGAACGACTAATTCTGCCTAAGCTGCTTGCGTGGAAAGAGTCCAAACACCGCAAACCGCTGATTTTGAAAGGTGTCCGCCAGGTAGGGAAAACATGGGTTTTGGAGGAATTCGGCCGACGGCATTACGGGAATACG
>JAISCT010000079.1 GCA_031265355.1 Oscillospiraceae bacterium
GTAAGAAATTCCTGCCAATATGTCGCTGGTTCTCGCAACTCCGTTTTCAAACACCTGTATCGGGAGGATCTCCACCGCCGCGCCCGTCTCCGCCGCCGCGCTGCAGATGCTGCCCACCAAGTGCGTACTGTGGGAATATGCCAGCGGTCGGGTTTCGTCATATATGTCATCGCCGCCGGTCATTACGTTGAAGCCCTGCGTCAGGCAGCCGGCCAGCGACGTGTGCCCCACATCCACGCCGGTGTCCAGCACCGCCACCAACACGGGCATCGCCTGTGCTAGCGGACCGCCGGTCGACGGCGGGGGAGCGGTGCCGTTGGACGTCGTCTCCGACGTCGCCTCTGTCTCCATCTCTGTACCCGTGGACGAAGCTCCCGTTTCCGTTGTCCCTGTATCCGACGACGTCTCCGTACTCTCAGTGCCCTCCGTCAGTTCCAAGGACAGGCTGTCCAATGACAGCTTGTAGTCCGGGCAAATGTATTCGACATACTCCGCCACGCCCAACTCCGCCAGTTGTTCCGCCAGTTCGCTCGGCAAAATCGGTTCCGCCAGCGTCAGCGTCTCCAGTCGGTCCAGCTCCGCAAAGTCACCCGCGGGCAGCGCCGCGGAGAGGTTCGGTACGGCCCGCAGTTCCGCGGGCAGCGTTTTCCGCGCCACGGCGTCCGATTCCAACGCAAGCGGTGTGACGGCTTCTTTGAAGTCCGCCTCCCGTCCCTCTTTGTACTTGACGATGTAGCGGTCCTCCGGCACGGCGACTTCCTGAGGCCGCCGCGCCAGCATCTCCCGCAGATCGGTCTCCGGAGACAAGACGGGTGTCGTCAAGTCGGACGCAAAAAAACCCGCCGCCCGGAAGCTGCCCGGTGTACCGGGTATTTCCTGTGACGGCGGTGGGCTTTCCAGTCGTTGTTCATCTACCATGTATCTGAATGGGCTGTCTGCTTCCCATTGTACTTGCGCGTCCTGCACCGGCGCCGGAAGCAGCGCCGCCACGGCGGCCACGGTGGTCACGAATAGTACGGAAAACGCCAGGAAAAGACTGGTTACACGTCGCTTCATTTTGTTTGCCCCCCCTGCCTATTTTTGGGTGATGATAGATAGTTCACCTCTTATATCGTAGATATTTTGAAAATGATTACAGGTATCGTAAAAAAATGTGAAATTTTTTTACATGCATCGAGGAAGCGCCACGGCGGACCTATATTTTGGCTGACATCAAAAACAAACACACCTACATGGGTCGGACGTCTCTCCCGGTCTGTGTGGGGATGTCTTCATTCGCCTCTTGCACGGGACACTTCTCCTGCGGTATTATAGTAATTTGACCTTTCCCATTTTTTCAAGGCAGGCAAGAATCCGGGGAGCCACGCTCCCAGATTTCCATATTATGGGTCATCGAGTGTAATCGTTGCTGTTGTCACTTACAAACAGCGGCCCCACGCAAGTGGGACCGCTTGAATTCAAACAGATGCAAAGAATATCCATCTATTCCTTCTTTTATCAAGACATAATCAGCACACTTTTTCTGTTTGAAGCAATCGAATTTCCATTTGTCAAGATCTTTCAACAACAAAGCCGATGTAGTCAAAGCGACTCGGCAGCAGGCTTCGCCTTCACCTTTTCCGATAGCGTAAAGTCCTCATCCAATTGTTCTATACGATCTGTACACAATTCTCTGAGCCTGCTTTTCGCTTCGGATATCATATCAGTCCTCCGAGGTTATATCTATCGTGTTTTGCAAGATGGAATCCAGTGCATCGACAAAGATCTCTGCGACAAATCCGTCTTCCACACTCCAAGGAACAGCGGTCACCTCGGAATGCGTCCCCCTGTCATCGAATTGATAGATCCGCACATTCTTCGGCTCCAGAGAGTGCATAAATGACAAGCGGGATATAATTTACGGCATATCCGCCGGATTGTTCACAATCCCCGTGAACAGAACCTGTCCGTAACTTTCAAGCACGAACATAAACGGCTTGTCACAGGTCATTTCAAATGGCTCTGACGGCTGAGGCATTCTCGCTCCCGCCATCATCGTCAAAACCGTGACGGCGGCGGCGGTTGTGCCTTTTTCATCGACCTTGATCATAGCCTTTTGCACCGCCGCATCAATCCAGACAGGGACGCCGCTTTCTATCAGACCGCCTGTGAGCGGAGCGGCGGCGCTGTCAAACAGCGGAATACCGAGAGCTGTCAGCGCGTCCTTCAGGTTGAGTTTGTCGGCGATTTCAAACTTCGGCAGCAGCAATTTTCCTGTGCCGAAAATACCGCCGTCCGTTATCTTGGCGTAGTAATCGGCGGTCATACTCGTGTAAAGATCGTTAGCGGTTTCGGTTTTTGGCAGGATAATCCACAGGCTGCCGCCGTTCTTAAAACTGAGGGGCGTTGCCTGAACCCGCTCATCCTCATAATAGTGGTTGTCGCCCTCGCGCTTCATGTACTGTGCGGTCACATCACCGCTAACAGTGTGGAACACGTCCGGCTTTGTTTCGTCCTCATCGAACTCCCAATCCCAGCGGTCGGAGTAGTAGATGGCATTGGCGATGGCGGCGACTGTTTCCGGGTCAAAGGAGTCGACGACGTTGTCAATCAGCCCGTCCGTGTGTTCGCTTGCCCACTTGTTCATCGCCGTCACGGCATCCGGCGATCCAAAATCCACATGAAACGCCGTGCCGAGATAGTTGTCGGCGAATACTTGCGCGAAAGCCTGTTTGATCGTGTAATTTTGGCTCACGAACAGCGCGTTGGCGATTTTCAGCGGGCTGGTGTAATTCTTCTCGTATTCCTTGTTGCCCTCGCCCGTCACACGGTACAGGAGTATCTGCGCGTAGTCATTTATCTGCTGTTCGGTCACACCCGCCGCACCGAGCGCGTCGAGCAGGGCGGGTTTATGCTCTGCGTCCGTTGCGTTCACTAACGCCGCGAGGGGCAGCCACACCGAGAGGGGCGAACAGACGAAGTTATCGGCTGCTTTGGCGTCGGCGAGCAGTTTCCCTCCAAGAGTAAAGGCAAAACCCGCTTCGCTGATTGGGGCTTGCATTGCCTCATAACCCACGTTCTGCAAGGAGTGAATTTCTGTTTTCACCTGGCTGATCGCTTTTGTGTCTACCGCCGCGTTCGGCGCGCAGCCGGTTAAGAGAGTTGCAATGGTTATCATCGCAGTCGCGGCAGTTGTTAGTTTTACGAACTTGTTGGTTTTCATATTCCGCCTCCGACTACGCCCAATACAGAGCTATAATTTGCTCCTCGCTCACAAGGTCTTTAAGATGAATATGGCGGCGCGGACGTCTCAACGGGCAGCATTATATCTTCTATCATTTCTGGTGTTTCTCCAAACCGATACAACTCACCATTCACAATCTGCAGCTCTGACATAGCAAGCGGTTTGTCAGAGCCATATTTGTACTGTGTCGCCAATAGCTGATTACCGTCTTCCAATGAAAGCCGATAATCGTATGACATCCTACCTAAAAGCGTGTATGTCTTGCCGGCAGCATAGTCGTAAACTACGATATGTGTATCAACAATCCCTGAACCTATACTAACAGTAGCGCAGAATTCCGGCTTCCCGTCGTTTGTGAGATCTGCAAGGTACACGTTCCATATCGGCATACCGGAGAACAATTCCACCGTCCCCGCCGTGACCGAATCTGCTGAACCGGTGAATTTTACGTTTGGAAACTCCGGCAGCGTTAATTCGTGTTCCATATTGCGGACGATATCCGCCACTTGGTACCACTCTCTCGGCTCATATTGGGGCATTTTCTCATTCCCCAAGTACACCTCAAACACATACCCTGTTGAGCCCTCCAGATGGAGTGGGAAGTACGCTCCGTCCGACTTGCGCTCCAGGTTACATGATGTATTGCCGTCGGCGTCCAGAATCACGGAAAGCGTGTATTCACCCTCGACATCGAAAACGTGGTGGTCCGGGTCGAGGTCAACGCGCGCGTATTTGTCAAAGTCCGAAACCGTCAGGTTGTTTGATTTCTTTACAAGCCCGCGCAAATCGTTTATGGTCAAGTCCTCACCATCGATGGCCGCATACTGGCTGAAATATTCAGAGTTTGCTTGATATTTGTAAACAGCCCCGATGTCGGTAAACTGGAGATCCGTTGACTGAATCGTCAACGTATCACCGTCCTCCGACACCGTGAAAACCACAGTGCTTCCGTTCTGTTCAACAGTTAGCTCATCGCCGGACAGCGTGTATCTGCCTGTGCCAACCATAGCCAAACTGCTTATCAGCGGTTGGGAAAGCCTTGCGTTGCCGTTCTCGAACAGGTTCACACTCGGCATACGCGTAAACGCATTGCCCTCGCCGGACAACACATATTTTTGCGGTGTTTCGTGTAGATTCAAGCTGTTTTTCGCGCCGCTTCCCACACCCAACGCGCAAGCCGACAAAATCGTTGCCAAAACCAAAGCCACCGACGCGATCGCGGCGGCGTGGGCGCGCTTCTTGCTTTTCATATGTGATTTTTCAACTCACTTTCAAAGCCTTCTGAATGACATTATTTTTATGTCATATATATATTACACCATTGGTGCGGACTTGTCAAATCATAAAAAAGAACAGGACAATGGCCATGCGCCATTGTCCTGTTCTTTTGATGTCTCACGTGAGGTTTCCCGGCGATACAATATCCGCCCGGGCGCTATCAGATTGGTCCGAAAAATACCGCTTCGCACAGCGGGACGGCCGCCGTGTCCCAGGCGAATACTTTCAAGCAGTCAAACGCCTCCGCGGCAAACTCGGCCTTGTATGTGTCCCAGCCGGCGACAGCGGCATCCTTCACTTCGGCAGATACAAGCCGGCCGGTCGCCGCATCATACACCGCCAATATGATCTTGGCCTCAACGGCCTCGGCCGTGTGGTTGGCAAACGACACCTCGGCCGTGCCGTCGGCCGTCTCGACGGTCAGCGCATAGCTGTCCGTCAAAACCGGAGCCCTGTAATAGCGGGCCAGCGCCGCCGGGTCGTCCGCGCCCACTGTAAACGGCACGAGCGTGTAGCTGTACGACAGATTGCCGGCGGTGAGCCTGTACTGCGACAGCGTCTCGGGCCCGCAGCTCGCGCCGCCCGTCCCGCGCGAGCCGTAACTGACGCTGACGACCGTCGTCGCGCGCGGCTGCAGCTGATACAGGTGCCTCGGCTCGGCATATTTGTTGTTGGCCGCGTTGACGTCGCGCCAGCCGTAGTGCAGGGCGTTCGCCTCGAACAATTTGTCGCCCGTCGCCGCAACCAGAAGGCCGGTCTCTCCGGCGCCCGTCAGCGCCATGTAGCGCGTCTCTTGACGGGTGCCGGTGTCCTGCGGCTTGATGTACGGGAAGAAGTTGTCGGTGACCGTCGTTGTGTACTTACCGGAGAAGCTGCCCGTGTCGCGGTCATTTAAGTTCTCCCACGGGCCGCGCGTGAACCACTCTACGTTCTCGTACCCGGCCGGCATCTCGAAGTCCACGCCGAAGCGGAACATCTGAGATGTGTCGGATGTGCGCAGCGCCGTCGTGATGCTCACCGCACCCGTACCGAACACCGTGTACGTCATGTCGACAAACGTGTTCGCGTTGATTGCCGGAATCTGATACGTGACCGTAAACGCCGCGGATTTGCCGTCGGCGGACACGGTCGGATCACTAAACGAGCTCAATCTCTTGCCCGTGTCGGCGCCCAGCCACTTGCCGTCGACAGACCCGTCATTGGCGGTCATCGCACGCCAGAACGTGGGCTGCGGGCCGGAGACGAGCAGCTGCTGGCCGCCGGCCGTGTAGCTGGTGATGGCGCCGGTCGCCTTGCTGAACGACACGGAGAATGTTTCATTGCCTACCGTGAGCGCCGTCTCGCCGTCCTCGAGCGTCACGCCGTCGACGGAGGCGCGGTCCAGTGACAGCCGCCGGTCCGACTGAAGCCATGTGAGTGCAAACTGCTCCTCGGAGAGCGGATACCCCGCGTCCGCCCACTCCTCATCCTGCCGCAGGCAGGCTTGCAGCTTCAGCGCGTATTCCGCACCGGGCGTGAGCGTCTCGGGCAGCGCGGCCAGGTACGGCACGCTGAGCTCGACCGTCGGGATACCCGCCAAGATCGTTTGGTCGCCGAGGCCGGGGATCGGCGGGGCGTCCACAAGACCGCTCCCGATCGCCGCGCCGTCCTCATACAGCGTCCATTTGATGTCGAAATCCGAGGCGTCCGTGGCATAGTATTCGTTGCGCACGCGCACGATGCCCTCGCGGAGCTCCGACTCGCCGGCGGTGAAGTTGACGCTCTGATACACCTTCTTGACCTCTTTGATCTCAGGCTCCTCCGTGCGGACCGCGGTGATGATACCGTTGGCGCAGAAGTAGTTGTCGTGGTTGCCCTCGCCCCAGTCGCCACCGTAGCCGAGGTAGAGCCCGTTGCTGAAGTAATCGTACATCTGCGGCTTGACCTCGCTCAGCTCGCCCTTGGTGAAGTCCGCCCAGAAGATGATGCTGTCGTCCTCGGGCAGGGCGTCGCTCGGCTTGCGCGACGCGTCTGTCAGCTCCGCATCCGAAAGCGCGCGGGCAAACACGCGGGCGCCCGCGATGAACGACACCGATTCGCGGCCGGAATTCTGTGTGTCTCGGCCGACGGCGAACGCGTAGCCGCTCGTCGAAATCTTGCCGGCCGCGCCGATGTTCTTTGTGGCGATGGGCGCTGCACCGTTGTCGTAGTACAGCTTGATGTCGGACCCGTCAAACGTGCCGACGATCCGATGCATGTCCCCGTTTGTAAAGTTGGCCGGGATCGGAGCTGCCGCGGAGATCCACTGGGTCGCCGTGTTCGCGCCGTCCGCATCGTACACGTAGAACTCAAACGAGTCCTGCCCGTTCACGGTGCCGGTCTTGATGGCGAATTGATTGTCGCCCTTGGCCACGAGCACTTTGTTGGTCGCGACATCCTGCGGTCTCGCCCAGAGCTCAATTGAGAAGGGCTGCCGGCCGGATATCTTCTCGTTGAAAATATCCCCGCCGTTCGCACCGGCGGCGTTCGCGTAAGTGACGTATGCGCCCGGTTTCAACACGCGGTCATAGACGGGATCCTGGGTGAACAGGAGATCGTGGAACGACGAACTGAGCGTTCCCGTCAGCTGGTACTGTCCGGATTCCGGCAGCGTGTAGTAGCTGGCCGGCTTTGTCCATATCGACTGATCCACATAGTCCCAGATGCAGCCGCCAATCGATTTGGGCGTCTCCCGGAACGCGTCGAAGTATTCCTTCAGGTTGCCCACCGAATTGCCCATGGCGTGGGCATACTCACACAGCATGTTCGCGCCGATGCTGGCGCTCATGCCGTCGCCGTAGTGCCCGTCGGCGCTCTGGTACATGTAGCTGAGTACGTCGAAGCCTCTGTCGCCGTTGGCGCCGATGTTTTGGTCTTTAATGCCCTCGTAGTGCACGGGGCGCGTGGCGTCGACCTGACGCAAATTCTGTACGACGTCGCGCCACCCGGACTGGCTGCCGGACTCGTTGCCGAGCGACCACATGATGACCGACGTGCGGTTTTTCTCCTTCTCGACCAGGTTCAGCACGCGACTGTTCGCCATGGCAAAGAAGTTGTTCGTCGTGATGCTGGAGCTCGTGTTGGCGTGGCTCTCGTTGTTCGCCTCGGCCACGATCATGATGCCGTACCTGTCGGCCAGGTAATAGAGATATGTATCATTTGGGTAGTGGGCCGTTCGGATCGTGTTGATGTTGTTGCGCTTCATAATCGCCAGATCCTGACGGTACGTGGCGGGCGAGACATAGTGCCCGCCGTAGGGCGACGTGTCGTGCCGGTTGACGCCGCGCATGGTCACTTTCTTGCCGTTGATGCGCACGATGTCGGACTTGTCGTCGGCGTCGCGGAAGGTCACCTGTTTGAAGCCCATCTGCTGGCTGATGCGCTCGATCGCCACGTTTTCGCTGTTGTAGATCGTCAGCACAAGCGTGTACAGGTACGGGTCGTCCGGGAACCACTTGTGCGGCGCGATGACGGCGGCCTGCCCCGCCACGGCTTTTTCTGAATTGGCGCCGAGGCCGCCGAGCGCGGCTTTGAACGTGTGGTCCTTCAGGATGTCTACGTCGTCCGCGTCGAACAGCTGCGCGGTCACGCTGTAACCGGCTAGGTCGGCGGCCGCGTAGTTGCGGACGTCCAGCCGGAAGTCGATCACGGCGTTTTCAAACGCGGCGTCGAAGTTCGTCTCGACTTTGTAGTCGCGGATATGGACATACGGCGTCGCCGTCAGATAGACATCGCGGAAGATACCGCCGAGGCGGATGAAGTCCTGGTCGTCCATCCACGAGCTGTCAGCCCAGCGGAACACCTTGACGGCCAGCAGGTTGTCTTTGCCGTCCGGCGTCAAAAACGGCGTGAGATCGAATTCGCCCGGCGTCTTGCTGTCCTCGTGGTATCCGACTTCCTGGCCGTTCACGTACACGTAGAAAGCGGCCTCCACGCCGTCGAACGTGATAAATACTTTGTTTTTATTGGCGATCCAGTCGTCGGGCACGTCAAATGTGCGGCGGTAGAAGCCGACCGGGTTGTAGTCGTTCGGGGCGCCCGGTATGCTAACGCCGTTGAAAATGTTGTAACTCGCGCCGCGGAACGTGATGCTGCCGGGCATACTGACGTTTGTGTAATACGGCGGGTCGTACCCGGTCGTGGGGTCGTACCAGCCCGTATACGGCTTGCCGTCCGCGCCCACGCCCTGGACCTGCCAGCTTGACGGCACCGCGATTTGGTTCCAGTCGGTCGCGTCATACGTCGGTTTGTAGAAATCGACGATGTTCTGAGTGCCGCCCAGCGGATCCCGCGTGGTGTTGGCCGTCGCCAGCGTCTTTGTGAGCGTCCGCACGAGAGAGAACGTCCAGCGGGACGTCTCGGGGCTCAGATCTTCCGCCGTCGTGAGCGGCAGATGATACTTCGACAGCTGACGGGCATAGTAGCGCGCGCCGGTGAGTGCGCTTCCCAGCGTGTCGTAGGCCTGCGTCCCGACGGCGTGGGGCTTCTCGCGGTTGACCTCATATACCTGCGACTGGCGGCCCTGGTTCGGCAAGCCGTCGGCCACGCTCGTGTTGCCTGTCCATTCCAGATTGTTGAACCGGACGGCGTCCGGATTGACGGTCTGCGCGAGATCGTACACGCCGATGTCGCCGTCCACAAGCGCCGGCGTGAGCGAGATGACCGACGCTTTGATGACGGCCAGCGCCGAAACGAGCTCCCCGCACGCGGCACCGATGGCGTCGGGCGTCGCCGCCTCGTCGCCATAGAGCGCCTCGGCCCTCTGTACGAGCGCCGTGTACGCGTTGTATACGTCGTGCGGCAGGCAGCCGTCCGTCGCACCGGGGGTGAGCGAAGCGAGCAGCGTGCTCACGCTGTCGATGCGCGGGCGCAGATCGGCCTTTGTCCAGACGATCGGGCTGGCGAGGAACGCCGCGACCGCCGTGTCCACCGCGTCCTTCACCGTATCGTATGAGCCGCCGGCCCTGTACGCGGCGGTGATCGCGTCGAGACAGGCGGACTGGTCCGCCTGGCGGTATGTGCCCGGCACGACGCCGATCGCGGCGGCTTTTACGTTGTCGACGGCGGTTTTGACATAGGCCCAGACCGGGCTGAGGCCGGTGTCGGTCACTTCTACGTTGAACTCGCCGCAGTTGACGTATGCCGTCGGGGCTGTCGCCACCAGGAGGACATAACGGCCCGTCACGGGCGTGTCGAACGTGATCGGCCGCTCACCGTAGGCGTTTGTCCAGCCGGAAGACGCGCCGGCCCGCGTATAGTTGCTGCGGTCGGTACTCACATAGATGGTGCAGGCGGTGATGTTGCCGTTTTGGTTGCTCGACGGTCTCGTGAGGTAACGGATGCCGGCAACCTCCTGTACAACACCCAGATCCACCTCAAGCCAGTGGCCGTTCACGACGCCGTTTTTGCCGTAAGACGCGTTGGCATGGGCGCTTTGCGGGTGTCTCGCCGAATTCCACGGCGTGTGCCAGAATGTTCCCGGGATGCCGTCGATGGCGTTCGCCATCGCGTCCGGTTCGTCGATCAGCTCCTCGGCGCAGGCGTCGACGGTCATCAGGTACTGCGGGTACGTGACCGTGCCCGCCGCCAGCGCCGTCCATGGCGCGGCCAGCGACGGCGTCAGGACCATCATCAGCGCCAGACAGAACGCCAGCAGTTTCTTCCCCTTGTTTGTCACAAAACTTCCTCCTTCATGTTCTTTTCATGCCTCTTTTATCTGTATATGGACTTGCTCTCGAACAGCGGGGCGGCGTCTTCGTCCCAGCAGAACGCCTTGTACGCGACCCCGGCCGGCAGGGCCGACACGTCGGCGGTCAACCGGGCGGTTGTTTCCGTCCAATCGGTTTGGAAGGTGTCGCTGTACACGCGCAGCAGGGTGCCGTCTGGGTGGTAGGCGGCGATGATGAGCCGCCCTTTGAGACCGTCCGCGCGGCCGTTTGTGACCGTGACCGTCAGCGGACCGTCCGCGCCGGCAAACGCAAATTCGGCCGTATTTTCTTTCGCGAACGGGAGAAGCGTCCCGTTGAGGGTGAAATTTTCAAACGTGACGTCGGCATTGGTGTAGGCCGTGGCGCCGTTGGCGGCGAAGACGCCGATTCGAATCGTATCCCCGGCGGCAAGGCCGGTGTGCGTCACCGGCTCGCGTATTTGCGTCCAGTCGACATTGTTGAAGCTGTAGTAGCTCGTGAACGTCGCGCCGGCTTTTTTGAGTTTCAAATAGACGGAGGCCTCACCGCTAGGGTCGCCGACGTGGGCCTCGCCGCTGCCGCTGCCGCCGTTTTGCATGATGCCGAACACATCACCGCCAAATATGCTGTGGCTGCGGCGCACCGTCGTGACCAAGCTTCCGTCATTGAGATACGCGGCCAGCCCGGCGGTTTGGTAGTCGGCAAAGAGGCCGCCGCTCACGGTGACGACCGCTTCAAAATCGCCGTTTTGCACCGTCAGGAGCATGAAGTTCTTGATGGGGTAATCCCTGTTGCCGACGGCCCCCGCGTCCGAACGAATCTTCACGGCTGTCTCCGAAACGGGGATGATGTTCGTATTTTCGCGCAGTATCTCCCACCCGCTCACCACAAAGGACGGCGGCGTGACGACGACGGCGACCTCCGCTTTGATGTTCGGGTCGTCGGTGATGGACGGGCGCACGGTGATCGTCGCCTTTCCGGGCCTGTGGCCCGTGACGACGCCGGTCTGGGAAACGGACGCGACGCTCTCGTCGTTTGACGACCATGTGAGCGCTTTGATGAGGGCGTTTTCCGGGGTGACAGACGCCGTCACCGCCGCGGATTCCTTTGTCTCGATCCGTATCTCCGCCCTGTCCACACCGACGCCCTCGACGATCGACGGGCGGTCCTTCCTGCACACGACCACAGCGCCGCCGCCCCTTTGCACCGGGACCGTGATGACGTCGCCGCTTGTGACCTCACGCATCTCCAAGTCGACGGATCGCCGTGAATTCGGCATCTCCCGGTAGATGAGCGCGTAATAGGTGCCCTCGCCCAGGAAATCCAGCGCGATCTCCGCATCGCGCGGTTCCACCGAGATCGTGGACACATACCAATCCTGCCCGGCGCGGCGGGCCAGCGTCGTGTACGCCGCCACTTCGCCGCTCACGAAGGCGATGTCGTTCCAGCGCGCCGGGAAGTCTTTATACAGCGAGTATATGACCGGATTGTCCAGGTATGCGGAGGGGGGGCTGCCCAATGTGTGCATGCCGTTTTCAAACATGACGGACAACGCTATCTGAAAGCCCATCGTCGTTTTGGATTCATCGCGGGAGAACACCTGCTCCGTCACGTCCGCCGTCCCGACAGAGCCGCGGGCATAGGGGCTTATGGAGAACTGATAGGCCTGTATGCCCCCGGACTCCTGGCCGTCGATGGCTTCGCGGGCCAGGGCGTTGGGGTATGTACGAACCTCGCCCGTGGGCTTGTTGGCGCCGTGCGCATTCACAACCAGGCCCAGTTCCGCGGTTTTTTTGTATATTTCGTCATAGATCTTCATGATCCGCTGGGATTCAGACGAGAAGAAGTCCACTTTGATGCCGGCGATGCCGTCGGCCTTCCACTGGGTCAGACGCTCCTCACGCCACTGTGTTTCGCTCAGATCGTGGGAGTTCACCCAGGCGATGAGTTTGACGCCTTTTTCGGCGGCGTAATCCCGCACCTCGTAGAACCAATCGCGATACCCCGCATAGCGCGGGCGCTGGCCGTTGATCGGCGGCACGGACGATCCGGCGGACGGCTGCCAGCCTTCGTCTAAGATGTAATATTTCCATCCCATCTCCGAGGCCAGATCGATGTATTCCTTGTGGGTTTCCGCGCGCTCCTGACCGCCGTAATAATTGACCCATGACCACGACGAGACACCGGGCTCCACCCACGAGAAATCGGCTCCCTCGTCCGGCACCGGACTGAGGTTGTCCACCAGCGTGTTTTCGACGATCTCCTCCAGCGAACCGGTGATGACCGCGCGCCAAGGAGACTGCCAGGGCGCCGATGCGACGGCCGGACCGCTGTGCACCGGATCAAACGCCAGGCGCAGCAGCCCGCTGCCGGCGACTTTGGCGTAGGAGCCCACATATTCGCCGGAGAGCGCCGCCTCGGTGACAAGGCCGTATACGCCGTCTGCCGTCTTGAAGAGCACGGGGAACACAGGCAGGCCGCTCATTGTCTCCGCCGTGTACTCCGTGTAGTGCGACTGGTATTCAAAGCTGCCGCCGCTGTGCGGCGTGTACCACACCTGCGACTGGGGCGGGATCCGTATATACGTCGGCTCGTCGGAGATGGAAATCACGTCGGCCCCGCCCGCCGGACCGGCGACGCGATAGCAAAACGCCGCGCCGTCGTCATAGGCGCGGACCACGAGAGTAAAGCGCACGTCCCCTTGGCCAAAAACGATCTCCGCCTCGGTGTAGTGGTTGGCATATACGTCCTTTTTGCCCGAAAACGTCTTGTACGACGCGTCGACCTCCACTGAAGGCGCCGCGCTGACAAACGTGAGACTCTCTGAAAAATCGCCGAGACTCGTGGCAAGGCCGATCGGGGCGAAGTCCAAAACATACCGCCCGTTCTTGGTGACGGCGTAGGACAGTCGGCCGCCGTCGCCGAGCATGAACAGCGCGCGCGTCTTGCCGCCGGGCGACTCAATTGCCCATAATTTTCCATTTCCTCGTCCGACGGCGATGTCCACGACGGACGAGCACACCGCGTCGCCGCTCGTGACGGACACCGTGACGGCGGCCACGCCGTCCGACATGGCTGTCACGGTCCCGTCGGGCGAGACGGCCACCACATCCTTGTCGGAGCTGACGAACGTACAATTTTCCGGCTGCACGTCCAACACCGAGCCGTCCACAAGGTTGGCGCTGACGCCGATCTTCGTCGTGTCCCCGACGTTTTCAAGCCAAGTTGGGCGCACATGCAGGTCCAGCGTTTTCACGCGTTTCTGCGCGGCGCTGCTCACGATCAGTTTGGCGTCCGCCCACGCGGAGTGGGCGCTGTTGTTGTTGCCGCCGGCATCGGTCACGAGTGTGAGCGCCCGCGCGTTGGCGGGGATCGCGACGTCCACGACACGCAGGCCGCTTCCGCCGCCGGCCGGATCGCCGCCCCTGAGCGAGGGGGTCTCGAACACCAGCTGTTCGTCTATGTACACGCGGAAGGCGCTGGAACCGGTGCGGTTGTTGTTCACACCGGCAAAGGCCTGGAACCGGCGCGCCCCGCGGTCAGTCAAATCGTATGTGACCTCCGAGTTGGCGTGGGGCACGATGCCCTTGGCGTACGTCACGGCCTGCCCCGGGCCGGTGTACAGTCTGATGGGGTCGCCGTCGAATCCCTGGTCGAGCTGGAGGCTCCCCCACCCGACTCTGATGGACTGGGCCTGAATGTCGCTCAGGTAGACCGTCGTATCAAAATCATCGTCTGTGACGACAACGTCTATGGCGGCCTCAACGCCCGACGGGTTCAATGCCGCGGACGCGCTTACAGCGCCCTTGACCGTGTATGTGCCCAAGACGTCGCCGTTGTAACCCGTCGGGCTCCACGTGACGCCGAAGTCGGCGGTCGACCCGTCGCTCAGGACGGCGGACACTTGGCCCGGGAGCGCCAGCTGGGAAAACGCGGTGCCCTGCGCCACACGCAAGGCCGGCGGTTTGACAACGGACGTCACTGTTTTGCTGCTGTCCGTCAGAGGCACCGGCACACCGTTCAGCGTGAAATCGCTGATGGTGATCGCCTTGGGCTGGTTGTCGCCGCCGCTGCTGGCAAAGAACCCGATCTGCACCGTCTCGGCGGCGGTGACGGCGCTGTGCTGGCGCGTATTGTCGTCCGCGGAAGGGTACCAATCGACATTGTTGTAGCTGTAGTAGCCTCTGTAATCGCCGCCTGTTTTGGTGAGTTTGAGGTAGGCGTCCGCACCGGGGGTCGTGTCGACGCCGTAGGACTCGCCAGGCCCGGCTCCGCCCTGCTGCATCATGCCGAAACGGCTGGGGCTCTGTGGGAACAGATAGGAGTGGTACCGTCTCAGCGACGTCACGATCTGGTCGGTATTGCCCGGCAAAAAAACGACCACGCCCACCGCTTGGTAATTGGCGCTCAACCCGCCGGTCACCTTGGCCGTGATCTCGAAATCGCCGTTTTGTATGGTCTTGGCCACTACATTGGGCACATCTCTATAGTTATTCGGCCACTTCTCCGTCACAATCGTGACCGAGCCGTCGCCCACCGTTATGTTCGCGTTCTCACGCAAGATCTGCCAGCCGCCGGCCAGCTTCGCCGCCTGACCGTCGGCGGACAGCCCCACAAACGACCCCAAGGCCACCTGTATCATCACAAACAATGACGCCATCAGACAAAGCGTTCTTTTCAAACCGTATTCCTCCCTCTTGCGCTTGTTTATCAGCAATAACCGCGAAATAGCCGACCCCAGTCCCCCCCTGCCAAACAGGCGCCGTACGCCGCAAAACCACAAGCGGCGCGCTGTGCAACACGCCGCCGCCTCATGGACGGCACCGAAAAGGGTCCCCTTTTCGGTGCCGTATTTTTTTCGAATCGGATGTTCTCCCCTCTCAGAACGCCATGATGATGCCCTGATCGTCGGCATACAGCGAACTCAGCCCGCCTGTGGGGACAATATGTATTTTGGCGAAGTGAAATCTCTCCTTGATTGCATCGGCCAGCCTTTGGGCCAGCGTGGGGTTGTTGCAATGGGAGATCACGACATTTTCGCCGGCGCCCCCCTTTCCGCTCTCCTCAATAAAAGTGAGCAATTTGTCCAGCATCTTGGCCGTACCGCGCGGTTTGGCGTACAGTGCGATGTTCCCTTTACCGTCCGAACCCATGAGCAGCTTCAGGTTCAAAAAATTGGCAATGCTCCCCGTGAGCTTGTTCAGCCGCCCGTTCTTCTGAAGGTTATCATACCGCTCTAAGACGAAATAGGTTTTCATGTTGTCAATAAAGCGATTGGCAGCCCGTATAATCTCCTCTTTTGTCAGAAGCTGTGACAAAAGATCATGAAGCTTCAGCGCGACCAAAGTCTGCCCGGCAGAGGCACTTTTGGAATCAAAGATATGGGTATCAACACCCCCCTTTTCTTCCGCCATAGTCTTTCCGATCAACGCACTCGAATACGAGCCCGACAATTGGCTTGACAGTGTAATCACAAAGGATGAGACCTTCTCTTGCATGGCGCGGGCATACAGATAGGGCGACGGCGAAGCAGAGCCTACCTTTTCTGTACAAGCTTTCATATTGGCCATAAATGACTGATAGTCCAGCGTTTCATCATCGGAATATTCTTCTTGACCAAGCCGCATGGTCAGCGGCACGGATAAAATGTTCATCGCGTCTTTCATATCTGGTGTCATATCACAGCAACTGTCAACAATAATACCGAATTTCATCCATTTTCCACCTCTTCAAGTGCGCTTTTGTTGTGTCCCAGCGCCTCAACCGCGACTCTCTTCTCTCTATAATTTCCATATAATTTCCACAATTTGAACAAAGGCAGGCCCCACTGTCACACAAACGGCCGCCTCTCTGCAAAGGGTGTCTGTTCATGACACAAGCCACCAGCTCAATCGTAACCATTTACTGTCCGCTTGTCAAGTGTCATTTTGTAAAAAATTTTTGTACGAAGTGCACAAATGCCACAAAATCGATGCGTTACGGACGACAAAACGCCCTCCGCATCTGCGGCCGGAGCCAGCAGCGCATATATTTTCCCGGCGGCAGCGGCAAAAACCCCGCGAATACCTCCAGTATTCGCTTTTCCCCCCACCAAGCAGGCTCGGCGGGGGGGCCTTGCGCATTTTTGCTGCATCTGCCAAAAAAATCAGCTCGATCTTCGGCAGGCACACTTCTGGCATCTGGACCATGAATAAAATGAATGAGAACGGTTACAGTAATGAAAAGTCTCTGCTTGCTGCGATTACATCAATCTGTCACGCAGGCGTGTCGTTAGCAATAGGGCTGTAGACTATAACAAAATCCGGAGGACATTGTGCTGAAACGAATGCTTTTACTGCTGATTATCACCATCATAGCCGGTGGTATTTCTGCCTGCTCCGAAAACGAGGGCGCCGAGCAATCGCCACAACCCTCTGCAGAAATAGATTCGAGCGGGCAAGAGAAATCTTACGAAAATCTTACGACAGAAGTTTGGCGCGCTGCCGACAATACGATCAGCACATGGTTTACCGATGGCACATCGGGGGAAAGCAACGGATTTGAATTGGACAATATGACGTTACTTGTCGGTAAAAATGCCGACGGCAAGGATATTGTTTCGTTGTTGCGCCTGCCCCTTAAAGCAACATGGACTGTCAATGAAATCAGCGAAGCGCGGCTTTTCTTAAGAGTTATCAGAGGTGAGGCGCCCGCTTTCGTCAATGCATGTCTGATAACGCAAATCTGGAATGACAATGAACAGGCTGACATGCTCTCTGGCGTGATAAACAAAACAGCCGCCAAAAAGCTTGAAGTTCAAGCGGAATCCGGTGGCTGGATCAGCATTCCCGTGACAGATTATATAAAAGGCTGGATGAACGGCGAAGCACAAAACTACGGATTGGCAATATTTGGAATATATGATGATGAAGAATTTGTTGTTGTCTCCGGCTATGGTGAAGAGGATGATGATTATCCTTATTTCAAAGTAAGCGGCGCCATTGGACAGCGCGATCTGACATTTGGTAAATTTGGCTATACAGAAACGCCGCTGCCAAGTGCTTTGGAGGACGAAGGCGACAACTGCCTTTCGTACGCTTTGCGGGATACAAATATGATTCTTATCTCTGACCTTGACGCCGACCTCAATAAAATGAGTCAAATATATACGACATCGGGAGAGGATGCCGTTGCGGATTATGTCGCGAAGAGTGTTGAAAACTACGTGAAGGCACATAGGGAAACGTTACAGATTTCCCATTTTAGAAGGCTCAATGATTTCGACTCAGAGATTGACAATCGGGCGGAATATCGGATTGCTTTGCGTGTAGGCTGTAAACCCATAGACGGAGTTGCGGATTTTACTGAAAGAGGTCAGTTTGACTATCACTTTTGGCTGCAGCTTAACGACGGACGTTGGGCACAGAAATTTCCACTGGATCACTCGGAGATTATCCCATACACCGCCCCTGGCCTTTCCCCCGGCAAGTATGATTGGGATTCCGCGTCTCAATGGCTCCCCAAGTTCAAAAATTTTTACACGAGCAAAGTGATATATTTCGCTGTTACCAAGGACACGGATAAATTTACGGAGCATAAATCCGCGGACAATTACCCAGCAATAAGCTACTGAAAAACCGCCAAGCAGGAATCACCTCTGATATTCGTTGTCTCTGGTGTAGCTACAACCGCCGAAGAACTATCTGTGGCCGATAACTCCAAGACGCTTGAATGGCTGAAGTCCCATTTGTAGTTCAGATAAATTTCCATTCTTTCCGATCAGTCCTCACAAAGGAAACCATATCTTTTTCAAAGAATGACGTCAGCTCTTTTTCTACTTTGTCTAACGCTTCGTTTGTGTCCATTTCGACAACAATCCTATTGTTTTGCACATCGACCCACTGTGTATGTCTGCCCTGATATCCATGCTTTGAGAAGATTTCAATTAACCGGTCATTCGCCTCAAGCAAATCGCCATAACTGTATGCAACGCTCTTAATAACGACAGAAAAAGTCTTTCCTGTCAGCGTCGAAAGAGTCCCAAATTTTGAATTGTTCATTTTTTCCATCATGGCAAGGGATTTTGACCCAGCGACATAACAGAGTACGAGTTCGCTCCTGTCATTCTCATTGAGATACATATCGCCGTATTCATTGTCTACATAAGCGTTGTAATCTTCTGCATGAAATCCCTCAAGAACAAGTCCGCTCGGGGTTTCAGACTGTGCCGACTTGATGCGGGTCAACAGTTTTATATCACCATAAGCAGCCGCAAGCGCAGAAAACACTTCTTCCTCAGACAGATAGCCGCCATCATCCGCATATGTCTCTGGCAGCATACTCCCCTTTTCTCCGACAGCTGATGTCACCAACCCCAGCACGAGTACACACAGACACAAAAAAACCGGCATCACTCTCTTCATAAAATATAACCATCCTTCTTTTAATAGGCTAGGGGCCAATCAAGAGAGATTATTTGTTATACTGAGCGCTCTGGATAACCATTCGGATGCCAGCTCTTTCCTGTTGCGAGAGCCGCTGATCCCACTTTTGCTGTGTATAAAAACACACGATAGTTAGTCCATGCTTTGATTTCCCAATATTTCCCTGATTGAATGTCCGCTGCATATGTGGAGGTCTTCTTGTATTCTCTTCCAATTGTAAACCCCATCGATCCTGAAACAGCCGCTTTGACTTCGGCGACATTGTACAGGGTTCCTCCTACACTGGCAGAAGCCGTCATGCTGGTATTCCAGTTGGCTATAGAATTCGTCTCGTATACCTGTGAAAATGAAGCTGGACCGTCAATGACATATCTCTCATACTCGTCAATATATTTACCATCATAGCAGTCTATTTTTGTGACTGAAATGCCCAATATAACTGTTGTTTGAAAGCATGCAGGTGCTTCATTGCCTTCTTCGATGGTCCTGTAGACTATCACACAGTCTGGCAATTCTCCGCGTTCATTGCATTTAACATCACCACTGTCGACAAGTTCCTGAAGGAGCACAGGGTCAGTAATCTTGCTGAGGATTTCAAGGCGGCTGCCGTTGCTTCTATACGCTCTTCACTTGTAATATTTTCGGTGCCCTTGCCCAACGCAAAGGGCACGTCATTGTTGTCGCTACTGATAGACTGCCCATCCTCAAACGCCATAACACTTGACGTAAGCGCCAGACACATACACAGGACAAGAATAAGACTCATAATCTTTCTGAACATAATATGTACCTTTCTTTTCTTCCGAACTTTGATTTTACCAAACAAAACAGATGCCTATTCCTCCCTTACAGTGGCATTATGAAGGAAATTGCATATTCCTTCATAAGCTCAATTCCTCTTTAAAAACTTTATATAAATTACGTCAACCAGTGTTTGCATGTCGTATCCGCGCTTTTGGCAGCGTTTGTAGTCTTTTTTGTCAGCGTTCACGCTCCGTACGATCAAGCTCCAACTTCCTGCGGAACGCCTGCTGCTCTTGCGGCGTGGTGGGGGATGTGACGCGCCTGAACATCTCGTTCATCTTGGCGTATTCCTTGTCAAACGACAACACGCTTGCCTCAATCATTTCCTTGCCGCTTACGCCTGAGAAGTCCACGCAGTATCCGGCACTTTGGGCAAGGTACTCAATGAAGATGCGCTGCGTCCTGCCGTTTCCCTCGCGGAACGGGTGCAGGACGTTTATCTCGCTCAGATAGTAGGTCAATCGCTCCGGCATTTCTCCCGCCGCCGTGTCAAGGAGAAAGTTCTCATTTTTTAGCCTGCCAAAGATGTCCTCGGCATAGCCGGGGATGGCATGGCTCATGCAAAACGGGTTGCCTTTTGAGATATTGACGGTGCGCGGCTTGCCCGCCCAATCGAAAATATCACGGAAGATGGCTCGGTGGATGGCGCAGAGGTGCTTGAAGTCGAGTTTGCCGCACACGGGTTTATCCATTATTCCCGCAACGGTTGCGGCTGTTATCTCTCGCTCGGCTACGGCAAGCGCTGCCCCGTCCGTGATTCCGATTTTGTTTTTCAGCACGGACGAGTTGGGATAGCAGTATCTGCTGTCCCAACTCGTATTCGTAATCATATGTGCTCATAGGCTGTTTCTCTTCTTGGGCTGTGCTTCTGAATCAGTTCCTGCACAGTTTTCTCGACAGTCTTCCTGCCCTCAAAAATATCTCTCAGACGGCTCTTGTCCTCGTCGGTAAGGGGCATACCCTCCATCGCCATCGTCGCGTTTACCTCGCGTATCTTCTGCTCCGTATCTCGCATAACGCACCTGCTTTCTGATTTTAATGATTGCCCGCCTTGAGCGGCTTCAAAGGATTCCCTGCTTTTACTGACAATACGCCGTGCGGCGTCCATAACGTCCTTATCGGGCGTTTCCTGCCCTTGCTCTGCATGAGCGAACGTCGTCAGCAGATAGCTTGGCGCATTGTTCCGCATTATCACCACCGCGCCTGCGTCATCAGCCAGACGCACCACGCGGGAAAAGTTCCTGTTTGCGTCAGTCAGGGAAACGATGTTGTTTGTGTCTACCTTCATGCTTTCATCTCGCCATATATTATACACCCAGTAGGCAAAATACAACCTATTTTTTATCTGGCGCAGCTTCTTTCTTTTAGCTTCGTTCGTGGCAAGCCGAATCGGTCACAAAGATGGTCATTGTAATCCTTGCCGGAGGGCGGCGGCTTGTTGTCCGGCAATGGGTGTTCTTTAAGCCGTGGCGACAACGGAACCTCGTTTTCTACGTCAACCAGCGTCTGCATGTCGTATCCGCGCTTTTGGCAGCGTTTGTAGTCTTTTTTGAATTGCGCGACGTAAACGAGCGTTCTCATTTACTGCTCACTCATTTCTCTGACAAAATCGGCGACGGAAGCCGTCTGTTTCGGTATTCTCCCGCTTCTCATGTCTGCAATTTCACGCAGAGCCGTTATCGTTTCCACATTGGGACGGTTTAAGGAGATTTCAAACGGGATTTTTCCCTGTCGTACCGACTGACGGACAAAAACATTGAACGCAGTCGTCATATTCATGCCAAGCTCGGAAAACAGGCTTTCCGCTTGCTCTTTCAGTTCACGCTCCATGCGGATGCTTAAATTGATTGTATCGGCGTTCACGCAACCAACCCCTTTCACTATTGGTACACGTATTGTAGTACAAAATATGTGCTGTGTCAATATCCCGTACTCAAAAATTACTTAACAGAGGTGATCCCCCTCGGTCCCGCAACGCTCAAGCTGGCGGCGAAGGCCACCGCGTCCGCTCTGGCGGACGAGAACGAACTAAGGCGCGGGCGGCCTAGTAGGCTGTGTCATCTAAAAACCCCGCTGATTGGTAATCTTTTGCTCTGTCATCAAATACAACGACTTCTCCAGAATTGACGTCAATACGTTGTAAATCTCCGCTTCCAGCGCTTGACGCACAGAACAAATATGTGTCTGCATAACCTACTATAGGAAAGTTTGTGGTAGCAAGTTCTCTTGTTTTGCTTGTTGAAAAAGAAAAGCAAAATGTTTGTGTATAGGTTTCTTGAGCGACGGTAGAATAGAAAATTTCATTCTGTGTAAGAATAACATTATAAATATTTTGGGCAGAAAATAAAATCTTTTCATTCTTTCCATCGAGATCGCATTGAATCATTGTATAATCTTTATAACCAATCACTCGTTCATCGTCCATAATCTGAAGTACTTCCATATCAAAAGGCCCATATTCAACAATTGTTTGTGCAATGAAATCGTATATTTGGGGGTTCCCATTTCTGTCAAAAAATTGTATATTCCCTTGAAATTGGTTCAGTCTTTCCCAATGCACATTATCGGCAATAATATTGTGATCATTTTGGATAAGATCACAGGCATTTAAAGTGTATGTATTCTCGGTTGTATCTTCTGTAATATAAAAGAGTATGTTATCGATAATTAAACATTCAGCTACAGTTTTATCGTCAATACCCGGAAGGGTTTCCGCTATTTTTGTTGAAATATCATACCTCAATAAATGATATTTCGTATCGATAAAATACAATTTATTTGAATGAACATTTAATCCATGACTAAAATCAGGATAAATCAACTTTGGGGATGCACCGCCTTGAATTTTGCTGAATAGACCTTGATAAAGATATTCAATCAATTCATTTTCATCATTATCAGAGAGAACAAAAGATTTAAATAAAACCTCATCTCCCAATGCGTTGACAAAAGATGAAAAGGGATTTCTTCCTAAAGAATAATTGTAATCTGTATCGGCGGTATCCCTTCTTGAACATGATGATAAAATCATCACCAGCAATAAAATTGAAGCACAGTATCTCAACATAAAACATTCTCCATTCTAGTGCACTGTATCGTTGACAAGCAGGCAAAATTATTTTATTAACGACGACTGTCCGCCTTCAAAAATCATTCTCCCCTCGCCTTAGGCGGGGGGGGGGGGGATGATTGATTCTATGGCCTGTCGATCTGTAACTCAAAACCGAAGTACGCCAGATATGTCTTCAACAAGGCATCCCTGTCGTGAGCAATGGACGAAGGGAGGATATCCCGGATGTAGTCGTCCTCGTCATAGTCTTTCATGCGCTCCAACAAACCTGGGTACCCTTCGCACATTTTGGCTAAGTACGGGATGTCACCCTTGCCGTCGCCCGAAGGCGGTATTTCAAGAATTTCGGTGCAATGATATGGCCAATAATTGTATTCTTCGTCCTCCCATCCGCACTCGGCCACTTTAAAACGGATTGGCCAGCCAACGCCCATTCTGCTTCCATCATACGCCGGATCTGTGCGGAGCCTGCCGAGACGAATGTCTTCCGTGAGACCACAATAATCCGCCACAGCCATCCGGCAAAGATAGTATATATCTCCATCTTCAGCTTCCCAGCTTTCTACAATGCGCAAGGAGGGGATGAGTAGGTCATTGCCCAGCGCCCGCGCATCTCGACCTCTCATGGAATAATAGGTTACCGCTGTGCGGTGCAAAAAGGCATCCAGCTCCCACTGCGCAGTAATGGGTTCTGGAACTCCTCCAGTGAAGACATCATACATGGGCAGGGGCAAATGGCAGGCACAACCGAAACGTCGCCTGAATCACCGGAGAGAGAAACCGGCTCGGGAGAGCTGGATTCGGATTCGGAAGAGTCAGGGGTAACCGACACTCCAGATAACATCGGTGCACAGGCTGCCAAAGAAGATACTAAACAGACGATCAGCGACAATGCCCACAGCCTTTTGAATTTTGTAGAACACGCGCAGTGAAAACGCACAAACTTAACAACATATTCAATGAATGAACAAGCTTCCATTTCATAATATCCTCGTCAATTCTTGTTTTGTCGCCACATACTCAAGCGGCATTGATCACATCTAAAAGCCACTGAAAAGCCGCCAACCAGAAATCATCTCTGATATTCTAATGTCCCAGGTTGTCTCTGGTATAGCTACAACCGCCGAAAAACTATCTGTAGCCGATAACTCTAAGGCGCTCTAATTCCAACTGTTCTAATGCGGCGGAAGCTTCTTTGACTTGCGCCTCCAACCGATCGATGATCGATTGATCATACTCCAATCCCGCCAACTCAACTTTCTCATAGTATCCATCCAAAGCCAACAATTGGCTTTCCAAAAATTCCTTTTTCGCGGCATACACTTCTAAAAATGCAGGCCCGTCGTCCAAACTGCCAAAATCCATCTTTATTTCATGAATCACGCCTTCATCTTTCTCATCATACGCAACAAAAACGATCTGATAGAAAACATAGTGATATGGTTCTTCAGACAAAGATGTCGATTTAAAAGTTATATGCGCGGCAGCATCTTCGGTAGACACGGAGTCAGACCAAGTCTCCCCGTCTCGGCTGACAGAAACGTCAACGATCACTCTTGTTTTTGGATCATCTATTTCTTTGTCCACAGACAGATCAATCGCGTAAAACCCCTCATCAACTTCTATTCGCCTCGACGTATATACCCCCAACTTTGCGTAATTGCCATAGTACTCGTTTTTATGCTGTGAAGCCTTGTTAACAGCGGCAATCGACAAGACATGATTGCCGTACTCTACATTGGAAACATATATCGCCGCGTCATTTAGAAAATCCGAACGATAGACCAACGCGCTGGATCTGATAACGCTGACTGGGACAGAAATCGCGGAACCTGTGCCCACAAGCAAAAAACTAACCACGAGTACAAACACAAAAATTGATACTTTCCTTTTCATGAATTTCACCTCTTTCATCTGCAGTACTTTGGGTTGAATGGAACCTCAAAACGCACACTGCCTGAGAAGAAGCCACACCTTTCAAGACGCTTGAATGGTTGAAGTCTCATTTATTGTGGCGGTAAATTTCCATTTTTTCTGATCAGCCCTCACAAAGAAAAGCATGTCTTTTTCAAAGAACGGTATCAACTCTTTTTCCACCTTGTCTAATGCTTCACTTGTGCCCATTTCGATAGCGATTCTATTGTTCCGCACATCGATCCCCCATGAATAGATGTCTTCATATTCATGCTTTGAGAGTATTTTTGAAATTATTTCAATTAGACGATCATTTGCCTCAAGCAAATCGCCATAACTATAGGTAACGCTCTTAATAACGAGAGAAAAAGTCTTCCCCGTCAGCGTCGAAAGAGTCCTGAATTTTGAATTGTTCATTTTTTCCATCATGGCAAGGGATTTTGATCCAGCGACATAACAGAGCACGAGTTCGCTCCTGTCATGCTCATTGAGATACATGCCGCCGTATTCATTGTCCATATAAACGTTGTAATCTTCTGCATGAAACCCCTCAAGAACAGGTCCGCTTGGGGTTTCAGACTGTGCCGACTTGATGCGGGTCAACAGTTTTATATCACCATAAGCAGCCGCAAGCGCAGAAAACACTTCTTCCTCAGACAGATAGCCGCCATCATCCGCAGATGTCTCTGGCAACCTACTTTCCCTTTCTCCAGCAGCAGATGTTGTCAATCCCAACATGAGTATACACAGACACAAAAAAACTGACGTCACTTTCTTCACAAGACATAACCATCTTTCTTTTAATAGGTTAGGAACCAATCAAGAGATCAGGGCTCATAAGTTCTGCGTTTTTAAAGACAATCGCCGGCGAGTCAATCACCGCTTCCCTGTACAGCGTAACTTTTTCTTCATCCAGAGAAAAGATAGCCACCTTTACACAGTTTTCGATGATATTTATATTGACCGCCATCACTTGAAATGTCGTGAGGTTTCCATCTTTACTTTTCTTTTGTCCGCTCATATTTTCCGGCCTTGACAAGAGTTTTTCAAGATTACATAACGTGTAGTAAGAATACTCCGCCTTCTGAAATACAATCAAATCTTCAGTTTCCTCTGAGACGGAAAGAAGTTCGCGTTTGGCCCTCGTCAACTCCTCGGGCAATGCGGGGGCCAGAAGAAGGATGATTTTCCCATGCACTTCGCTCCAATAACCGCCGGCAAACACTCCATCATAATCTGTCTGGCTGGACGGTGGGATGCCATCAGTTTCCGAAAATAGAGGGATGCCATACTGGATCGTCAGGCGTTTAAAGACCAAAGAAGCTCGCTCTTGCAAACTGATGATCTCTTCTTGATGCAGAATCTTTTGATCTATCTCCGCCAACGGATGTTCGAGCTCTTCCTTTTCCCCAAAAGCGTTCAACCCCAAAAATGCCTCCTTGTCTGTGTATCCCGCACACCCATGCACTGCACCCCAAAGCGCTATGATACATGTCAATACAACAAGATGTAAAAAACGTCTCAAAGGCCCTCACTCCCGTGTGTAAAAAATTTTTTACACAAATACATGCCTCGGCTATCAAAGCCTCGCTCACTGCTGACCGGCGACTTATTCCGCCATCGCTACCACCTCGCGCGTCAAGCTGGCGCGCAGAAAACCCCTTATTGCTGCCTTCAGAGCGCTTAATCCGGACGCATCCGGCTGTGGAGCGCATCGGATTCGGCCACAAGCCGCGTGGTATCCGGACAAGGTCCGGCCCCTCAAGATTAAGATATAATGATTTGGTTCAGATGTCAAGAAGAATCGAACCGCCACATCACGATGGATGCAAATCGCAGGTTGTGCCACTTGCCGCCATTCAGCCACGCGTGTACAACTTCTTCAGTCAGGACCATCTTTTTCGCCTGTGGGACTGCGGCCGGATACAACCGCGCCCGAATGTCCGCATTGGATTTTTTCTTGAGGTGCCGGCTGTGTTGCCCGGACGCCACGCGATTCGTTGATCCCTTTTGCTTAACTTTACACCCGCTTCTTACAAACTACAGGCTCCCACACAGTCTGTTCCCTTGTGTCTCTTCTTTGATGATTATACCTCTTCGCTACCGCTATGCGCGCCTGTACTTGATGCTTACGAGATAAACACAGCAAAAAAGTGGTGAAATTTTTTCTTACCACTTTTTTGCTGTGTTTATCTATGCTTTTATTTACTTCGCGCATAACTGCGGCGCACGCCGCTCGATTATGAGCGACTTAGTCAAGTAAAAAAGCCGCCAAAATGGCAACTTTTTTACAAAAACCTGCTGTTTTTCTCAGCTGCGTTACTTCACCTATGACCTAACCGTCTGAACGATTGTGATTAGCCAAACGCATTTATTATACGACTTCCTTTCACCAGCATTGTCCCTGTCGAACCATCTGATGATCTATTAATTCCAACAATAAGATTTGTCCTTCCTCCATCGGCAGTCCCACCGATGGCGCCACCTCCGCTATCACCAGGTTGAACGCCTTTATCGACCCAAATATTATCAGTATAAGTAACTCCATCAATTTCAAACATTCCATTTGTTGAAAGTACTTCTGCAAAACTAATAGTGCCAGACACAAATCCGCGCAAAGTAATATACGCCCCTATTGCTGGGAGAGTCGAACTTATCTCATCTGATCTTGTACCCGTATAACTATTGCCACTACTTAACACGATATATGATGCATCATTGGTTGTCGAAAATACTCGATCTGTTATAGATCCAATCTGCGAACCTCCAGTCTGCCCCGTGTATATTGCATTGCCATTGCTATATCCATGAGCACATGTAATAACACCATAATTCCCTTTGGTATAACTATACATTCGACCAGCAGGCGTACTTGCGCTGGCAGGACCATGAATAGCTGAAGTCCCATTTATAGTGGCAGTAAATTTCCACTCTCTTCGATCAGTCCTCACAAAGGAAACCATATCTTTTTCAAAGAATGGTGTCAGCTCTTTTTCCACTTTTTCCAACGTTTCCTTTGCGTCCATCTCGACAACTACCCTATTATTGCGCACATCAACCCACTGTGTATGTCTACCCTTATATCCATGCCTTGAGAACATTTCAATTAGCCGATCATTCGCCTCAAGCAAATCATCATAACTATATGCAACACTCTTAATAGCAATCGAAAAAGTCTTTCCTGTCAGCGTCGAAAGAGTCCTGAATTTTGAATTATTCATTCTTTCCATCATGGCAAGGGATTTTGACCCAGCGACATAACAGAGCACGAGTTCACTCCTGTCATTCTCATTGAGATACATGCCGCCGTATTCATTGTCCATATAAACGTTGTAATCCTCTGCATGAAACCCCTCAAGAACAAGTCCGCTTGGAGTTTCAGACTGTGCCGACTTGATGCGGGTCAACAGTTTTATATCACCATAAGTAGCTGCAATCGCAGAAAACACTTCTTCCTCAGACAGATAGCCACCCTCATCCGTATATGCCTCTGGCAACTTACTCTCCCTTTCTCCAGCAGCAGACGCTGCCAATCCCAACACGAATATGCATAGGCACAAAAAAACTGACATCACTCTCTTCATAAAACATAACCATCCTTCTTTATTAAGATTTGAATTCAACTTCTCCGAATCCGTGACAGCAACTTTATAAACAAGATTCAACTCCTTATAGCAACTGGCATTGAAGGTGTTTCTACAGTTATCTCATCACGGATCCAGCTTCTTAACACATCATATCGCTACACAACAAACACTTCCCGAACAGGGCAACATTGTATGCCAATGTGTTCCACGCATCTCCCCTTTCATACAGTATTGAGCCCTTTCTCCACCCCAAGCCTATCGCTCGCCAGGCGGCCCCTCTTCGGTGAATACGTTCACCTATTCATCGCAAAACATCCCCAGCCGCACCTACGCCGCTGCAGCGAGACTGTATTCCGTAATATTTTCCACTGCTCCATTTCTCGTCACGGCAACCTCCGCGTGTACGCGATACGTATATCCAGACACGACGGCATAAATCTTGGAAACAGAACAGATGGTGCCGTTCGCGCTTTCAGTGGGCCATGTCTTAATTGTTGTGTAGCTCCCAGTGGAACCTCTCCGTTCCAGAGACATCGTGACAGAAATTCCTGTCGTCCCACTCTCTCCCAACACCACCGCACTGCAACTGGCAGTATCCCCACTGATACTGAGTCCAATGGCCACAGTCTTCGTATTGATGTACTGCAGAGACACTCCCGCAGCTTGTGCGGTCGCAGACAACGAACCTACCAGCACAAAGATACACACCATCAAAGATGCTATTGTTCGAATCCTTCTCATTGCTCTTCTCCTTCTGTCTTTCTTATGAGTTTTTGGGGCTTACCTCCGCAGGCGTTTCTACCCTTCTATCTCTATACCCGCTGAGCCGCCCTTTTTGTGACAAGTTTTGTAAAAATATTTTGAGAAACCAATCAAGCAGTTATATATCTCCCAGAAGTTTCCAAATTTTGTTATTTTGTTATTCATCAGCCAAATGTAGATCTCGCGATCTTCAGAAGCTCGTCAACCGGCAAGGAGGCCGACAGTTCGTAGAATATTGTGTCGCTCTCCCAGATAATATAACTGGCATACCCCTCTGTATTCGATTCAAAAACCAATAGCCTTTGGTCTTTATAGGTGACTTCATATGGTATGTCTACATGTTCACTGTCAAAGGTGTTTACTGTACTTTCCAGCTTCAAAAGTTGCAAAAAGTCTATAACACCGCCCGTTTCTTCATTTTTGTATGAAACAATCCTTCCAATCGGCATCTCGTCGTCAACCTCGAGCTCATACCCGACAGGAACATATTCCGGGTACACATACGCATCGCTCTCACTGTTCTCATCAGCTGTACCTCCGAAATGGACGCCGAAGAATGTCTCTCCGTACTCGATGATCGTATTCAGCACCTGCACCCGTATGGCGGACACGCTCATGGTCAGCGCAAAGCCGACCACCATGAAAATCACCAGCACTGCCGCCGCCCGGCTGAAGAAACGCCTGGCCTTTTGAACCCGAACCTGCCTCGTTCTTCCTTTGAGCAGACGTCTCATCTTTCGCTCAAATTCCGGCGAGAAGACGTGTTCTTCCGTGTCCAGCGCCTCCCACTCCTTGAGGCGCTGTTCCAGAACCTCTTCCGCCGCAACATCCAGCATGGCGTCAAATATTTTGTCATTGAGATTTTTTGGCGCCATCTTGATCTCCCTCCATTTCCAACCGTTTTTTGAGCTTGACCCTAGCCCTGTGCAGCCGCTGCCTCACAACGTCCTCCGTGACGCCCAACAGCGAAGCCATTTCCGCGTTGCTGTACCCATCATATTTCAGCAAAATGACGTCGGCATAGAGCGCATCCAGAGAAGCAAGATGCCTTTTGAGATCTTCGTACCGTTCCCGGTCAATCAACTGTCCTTCCAGTGAAGTCCCGTTGTCGCCGTCCTCCTCAGGCAGTTCCTCAACAGCCACCATGTTTTCCCTGTGCCGGTATGCATCGATGGCATACCCCTTCACTATCATACCGATTAAGCTCTTCGTTTTGTGACCGTCTCGCAGATCAAATTTCTCAAAATTCTCGATGATGCGGATAAACGCGTTGTGTACGGCATCCTCGGCCTCGCCGTGATCCTCCAATACGCTGTTGGCAATGTTATACATAAAACTCTTATATTTTATGTATAGTTCCACAGCTTCGTCCTGTTTCTTCTTTCCCTCTATCGCAGAAAAGTAAAATATTGCCATCTCTTCTCCCCTCTCCCATCATCTCTGCGCTCTGCGCCTTCTCCAGCCCCTTCATACTATCATCTTTTTCTTCTGTTTTCTATCTTCCCTCCAAAATTTCTCTTACAGGCCCCGTCTCATACATCCGCTCCGCGCCGGGCATACTAAACGAACCTTTGAAACACCGGGAGGGATGGGATGATAGCGCGGCGGACCGATCTGGCGGTGGAAGCCAGGGAACTTTGGGAGGAAAGCGCCGGGGAAACGACGCGGCTCCCCGGGGTCGAAGCCCGGGACTATGAGACGCGCGGCTGCCCGGTCACCGCCGTGCGGATCTTGTCCGACGAAGGCGCGCGGGCGCTCGGCAAACCCGCCGGCGCCTATGTGACCGTCGAGCTGCCCCGGCTCATCCGCGGGGAACCGTCCGCCTTCGCGGACGCCGCGCGGGCGCTGGCCCAGGAACTGCGCCCACTGCTGCCGCTGGCGCCCGCGGCCGCCGTGCTCGTCGTGGGCCTCGGCAATCGCGACATCACCCCCGACGCCGTCGGACCGCTCGCCGTGGAACATGTCATGGTCACACGGCACCTCGTGGACCGGCTGCCGGACCTGTTCGGTCACCTGCGGCCGGTGGCCGCCTTCGCCCCCGGTGTGCTCGGCTCCACCGGCATGGAGAGCGCCGATATCATCCGGGGCGTGATCGCCGAGGCGCGCCCCGACGCCGTCATCCTCGTGGACGCGCTGGCCTCCCGCCGGCTCCGGCGCGTCTGTTCCACCGTGCAGTTCGCCGACACGGGCATCGTGCCGGGTTCCGGCGTGGGCAACGCCCGGGCCGCCCTAAATAGGGAGACGCTGGGCCTGCCCGCCGTCGCCGTGGGCGTCCCCACCGTGGTGGACACCGCCACGCTGTGCGCCGACCTGCTGGAGGAGGCCGGCGCCGCGGCGGTCGACCCCGCCGCGCTGGCGCCCCACGGCGGCGGGATGATCGTCACCCCCAAGGAAATCGACGCCCGTGTGCGCGAACTCTCTAAAGCCGTGGGTTACGCCATCAACCTCTGCCTCCAAGAAGACCTCTCCGTCGAGGACGTAATGGACTTCCTCAGCTGATGAAGGCAGCAAAAAGGAGCCCGCGTGGAGGGCTCCCTTTTTGCTGCCTTCATTGCATTTGGTAAATCTTATCAGTCCAGTACATAGACAATCGCTTTGCGGCGCCCGAACCGCATGCATTCAGACTCGGTGTTGAAAAACAGATCGATCTTGTTGCCCTTGATGACGCCGCCCGTGTCCTCGCATACGGCCAGGCCGTAGAACCACTTGCCGCCGGGGATCTCCACGTACACCTTCGACCCCAGCGGAATCACCTTGGGATCGACGGCGATGGCGCCCACACGGGCCTGTGTGCCCGAAGCCGTCCGCTTCTGGCGGCGCCCCTCGGTGGTGTAGGCGGTCGCCGTCACCTCCAAGACGCGGCCGTAAGCCAGCTCCTCGCCCGAGGGCGTCGTCAGCAAGCCGCCCCCGCTCTCCGCCAGCGGCACTGCCACGGCGTTCTCCTTCAGTGTGATGCTGGGCTGCGCCGGTTTCGGCTTCGGCGGGTCCGGCTTGCGCGTGCCGTACTCGATGATCTCGTTTTGCGGCTCTGTCGTCACCTCGATGCGCACGCGGACCCGGGACACCGGCACGCCGTTGCGCAGCGTGATCTCGTAGACATGCCGCCGCTCTCCGACGACGCCCTCCTGGGCGAGACGCTCCTTCCCGACAAGCAGCTCGGACGCGGGCGCCCGGACGTTCCAGAACGGAATCTCCTCGGTCTTGTACTCGGTGACAATCTCCCGGCGCACCACCGAGATCGTCATCCCGCTCGTGACGGGCGTCGAGACGTCCGGCGTGATCTCGTCGAACCCGCCCGTGGTGATCCCCGACCGGCTGAGCACCGCGCCCACCGTACCGCCCAAGGTTGACAGCGTGTACCGTTCGCCGTGGACGTCCATGTGCACGGTCTGGGAGCGCTCAATGCGTACCTCCACCACGCCGCCGGCCGTGCTCTCGGGCAGGGAGACCGTGTCGTTCCGGCTGAGTCGGATGCCGGCCTCGTGCAGCGCCTGACCGGCGTCCTCCGTATCGGTCTGGTGGACGATGAGCTGCTCGCCGTCGTAGATCACAAACAGCCTAGTCCCCCGGTTCAGCCCGACGACGGCGGCCAGCGCCAGCACGCCGAGCAGCGTGACGGCCACGCCGCGCCCGCGCAGGACCGCAAAGCCGCGCGCAAGCACATTTCGTATCGCGTATCGTACTCTCAAACAATGACCTCCGTATTGGGGCGGGCCCGCCGCGTCCGGCGACGTGCAGAACGGACCCGCGCATGGTTTCGGCCGCCTCAAAATACCCAGTATCTTACAGTTTTGGGGCGTCGGCGGCACGCCCGAGGGGTCTTACCCCCTCTCTCGGTATATCCACGCACAGAAGATTATATACCAAAAACATAGAAAAGTCAAGTTTTTCATATATTTCTCGCTATTTTTAACATTTATTTTGAAAAATGTAAATTTTGTTGCAGTTTTGTTACTTTTTCGTAACTTTTGAACTTGGGTCCGCCGCCCATTCATTTCCAGCGGCGCAGGGGAGGAAAAAATCAAAAATCGGTGTAAAATCGGCGTAACGGACAGACGAAAATTTTTCGATATGATTGATAGACACTGCTGACACCTGAACCATTGATGGTTTGAATCATTTGGATGTTTTTGGCTCCGCGCAGCGTGCCTGCGCGTTGACGTTGAAAGGAGACCCGCCATGCTGAGATCCCTATACACGGCCGCCACGGCCATGCTCACCGACACACGCCGCATGGATGTGATCAGCAACAACCTGGCAAACGCGGAGACAAGGGGGTTCAGGGCGGACACCTTGGTCACGCAGTCCTTCCGAGACATGCTCATCTCCCGCCTGAACGATCCCAACGTCAATGTGTACACCACGGTGGGCCCGCACAACACCGGGATCCACATCGACCGGGTGTACACTTCGTTTGTCCAGGGGCCGCTGGAGGAGACGCAGCTGTCCACCGACCTGGCGCTGGCCGGCGACGGGTTCTTCGCAGTGGAGACCCCCGACGGGGAACGCTACACCCGCAACGGCAGTTTCTCGGTGGACGCGGATGGCTACCTCGTCACCCCGACCGGGCAGTACGTGCTGGGGCAAAGCGGGCGGCTGCGCGTGGGGTCCGGCGACTTCACGGTGACGGCGGAGGGCGGCGTCACCGCGGGCGGCGTTCAGACGGACCGGCTGCGCGTCGTGCGCTTTGCGGACAACAGCCTGCTGCGCAAGGATCGGGACAGCCTCATGTACAACTTGGAACCGGAGACCAATCCGCCGGTTTCCGCGGCCGCGGAGGTGCGCCAGGGCACCCTGGAGGGCGCCAATGTGGACACCGCCCGGGAACTGGTCGACATGATTCAGGTCTACCGACACTACGAACTGAACCAGCGGGTTCTGCGCATGGTGGACGAGTCCCTCGGCCGCGCCGTGAACGACATCGCCCGGGTATAGGTCAGGCATAGGACGGTCAGGCGCTTCGGGCGTCAAAAGTCTCGCCCGGCGCCGCATCGGATATTTTTTCTCAATTGATGTTTCATAGTTCGCCGCGCCTGCCGCGCGGCGGGGATGGGAGTGGGGTTTGTTTTGATTCAAACCATGTACAACGGCCTGCACGGCATGCTGTCGCACCAGCAAAATCTCGACACCATCGCGAACAACATCGCGAACGTCAACACGCACGGATACAAACGGAGCCGGACGGAGTTCAAGGAGACCTTGTATGCCCGTATGCTCTCCCCCACGGACAACGCCCCCCAGATCAACCTGCAGCGGGGCACCGGGGTGGTGCCCGCGCAGACGCTTCACAACTTCGGGCAGGGCGCCTCGCTCGACACAGCGCGCACTCTGGATTTCGCGCTGGAGGGGCCGGGTTTCTTTACGGTGGTCACGCCCGCCGGCGAGCGGCTCTACACGCGGGACGGCGCCTTCTATCTGACGCCGGAGGCGGACGGCGACTACCTGGTCGACAAGCAGGGCTGTTACCTGCTGGGCGCTGACGGCGCGCGCATCCGCATCCCCGGCGACGCGTCCTCCCTCTCGGCTGACGCGCGCGGCGCCCTGTCTCTCCGGACGGAGACGGGGGATGACGCCGTCCCCTTTGCGCGCCTCGCCCTCACCGAATTCGACAACCCCGGCGGCCTGCAGGCCGCCGGAGACAGCCGCTATCGCCCGAGCGAGAACGCGGGCGCGCCCCGGGAGGCGATCGACACCACGCTGCGGCAGGGCGCGCTGGAGGCCTCCAACGTCGACTACGCGGAGGAGATGGCGCGGCTCATCCGGGCACAGCGCGCTTACCAGCTCTCCTCCCGCTGCGTGACCACCGCCGACCAGATGGCCCAGATCTGCAACAGCATCCGGTCGTAACGCGCCGGCCCGGCGCATCGCTTGCCCTCAAAGATGCAGCTTTTTACCCGAAATCTGCATGCCGTCCGCGGGCCAAATTCTCCCACGATTCCCTCTGGTTTTTCCCCGCGCGGCGTGATATAATAAGGAGACACTGTCATGGATATCCGTCAGTGCCGGCGATGCCGTAAGCTCTTCAACTATGTCGGACACTTCAACTGTCCCGCCTGTGTGCATGAGCTCGACGACATCTTCACAAAAGTGCGCAATTACCTGTACGATCACCCGCAGGCGGATATGCCGTCCCTCTGCGAGGCCAGCGGGGCGGAGGAAGAAGACGTTCTGGGCTGGCTGCGGGAGGGGCGGTTGATTCTGGGCAGCGACGCCGCGGCGATGCTCGTCTGTGAGAATTGCCGCAAACCCATCAAAACCGGCCGTTACTGCGACGCGTGCGCCGCCCTGGTGCGCTCACAGCTCGCGGAGACGGCGGAGACCCTGGGCGAAAAAGCCCGGCCGGAGGAGAAGACGGCCGGACGACCGGGGTGTGCCGCCAACCGGCCGGCGCCGAGCGAAGGGGTCTGGTCGCGCAAGTTCCTCGACATCCGCGGTGGGAACAAATAAACGTTGGCCGGCCGTCTGTTCGTCCATCGGGAACGGCGATCGTCAAAAACAGGAAATGTTGTCTAAAAAATCAGTCCTAAGATTGACGCTTTCGCTCAATCATTTTTGTGTGTTTTTACTTCAGTTTTTATAGAGACCTTTCGATATAACATATAGAAGAGAAGAAACGCAGCCACAGATGAAGAAGCCACAATCGCAAGAGGAGGAAGAACGCAAATGAAGATCGCATCGGTACCCCTGTCTGCCCAGGTGAATATCTATGGGAAGACAGGCCGCAAGGCCCCCGCGCCGCGCGCCGGTTCCCAGGCGCCGGACATGGTAGAGTTTTCTCAGAACGCACGCCCGCTCGACGAGTTTCTGCGCGTCGCCCAAAGTACGCCGGACGTCCGCATGGAAAGAGTGACGATGCTCCGGCAACAAATCGAAGCCGGCACATACCGCGTGGAAGGCCGCGCGGTGGCGGAAAAACTGCTGGCCCACGCGGCCGCAAGACTCTAAAGACCCTATTTTCAACGACGCGCTGCCCCCGCCGGGCGCCTGACCCTGCCCGGCGGGGGCGTTTGTTTGTCCGCTTTGAGCCCACGTACATTTTTTCGCTCAATGAACGCAGCCGATGTTACGATATATACTATATAGACCGCAGACAACACCAGGGTAGGAGTCGGGACAATGCAGACACTGCTTGATACTTTTTGCGCGGTGCTCACCGCCGAACGCGATGTGCACAGGGAACTTTTGCATCTCTCCGAGGCCAAAAAGGTCGCTACCACCGAAAACAACCTCTCCGACCTCGACGGCATTGTCAAACAGGAGCAGAATTTGCTGGCCCGTTTGAACGAATGGGAGCGAAAGCGCAGGGACTGCGTGAACGCACTGGCCGCCCGTCTTGGGCAGCGCGCCGCCGACATTGTGCTGCAGGACTTTTTAAACGTGAGCGACGTGCGGCACGCGGAACAGCTAAACGCCCTCTACACCGAGCTCACCGATCTGCTCGACCGTCAGGTGCGCCTGAATGAAGTCAACCGGAAACTGATCGAGTCCCGCCTGGAATACATCCAGTACACGCTAGACGCCGTATCCCAACGGCAGAGTCCCTCCCGCCTCTACGGCGTGGACGGCGCCGACGCGCCGTCGCCGTCGCGAAAAAACAACATCATCGATCAAAAGGTGTGAGACAACCATGCGTTCTACGTTTGCGGGCCTGGATATCGCCAACCGCGGGCTCTTTGTCGCCCAGCGGCAGATCGACTTGGCCGGCCACAACATTGCCAACGCCAATACGGCAGGCTACACCCGCCAGCGCTTCGTCACCGCCGCGGTGCCGCCGCCGGGGATGAATACCCTGTGGCTGCCCATCGACAAGGGCCGGACGGGCGGCGGCGTGGTCACGCTGACAGTGGAGCAGATTCGCGACCGCTTTCTTGATAAACAGGTGCGAAATGAACTCACTCGGACTGCGTACTGGGACGAACGGAGCGCCGCCCTCTCCTACATCGAAGATATCTTCAACGACATAGACGCCACCAGCCTCAACACCGTCATGAACGGCTTCTTCAACAGCTTACAGGAGCTCTCCAAGAACACGACGGACGGCGCGGTGCGCGCCGAGGCAGTGGAGAAGGCCAAGTCTATGACGGACATGTTCCACTCGTACTACAGCAAATTCACCGACCAGATGTACCAACAGGACGAGATGGTCGTCGCCCAGGGCAAGCACATCAGCGACTTGGGCCGGCAAATCGCCGAACTAAACCAGGCCGTTTTTAAATATGAGCTGACCGGCAACAACGCAAACGACCTGCGCGACAAGCGCAATCTGCTGCTCGACGAGTTGGCTGGCTTTGTGGACATCTCGTACCAGGAGGTGGGCTCCGGCAAGACGGACATCAACGGGATGGAACTGACCACGCTCGTGGTCCAAATCGGTGGGGCGGACTTCATCGACCACAGCACATTCCGGGAGATCACCGCCGTGCAAACCGTCGTCAACGACATCGTCGGCGGTTCCGCCTCCCTCGCCCCGCTCCACGAACTGCAGTTCGCCGACGACAGCAGCGCCGTACCGGTCACGGGCGGCGCCGTGCGCTCTTACCTGGACCTGCGCGACGGCAACTCGGCGAGTACCCAGGGCCTGCCCTACTTCAAGGCGCAGCTCGACACGCTTGTGCGTTCGCTCGTCACAGAGTTCAACGCGGTTCACGAAACCGGCTATACCCTGCCCTACGTCGACGGAAGCGGGGTCACGCACCCCAGCCGGACGGGCGTCCCGTTCTTTGACCCGGCGGGGCTGACGATCGACGCGTTCTCGCTGTCCGCCGACATCCTGGCGAGCCCCTACAACGCGGTGGCCTCGGACGAGCCCGTCCAGATGGACGCAAACGGTCATTACGAAACCGGCAACAACCGAACGGTGCTGGAGCAGCTCATCAAGCTGGCGCAGCGCAGCGACCTCCCGGCGGTGGACAATTTCGAGAAATTTTACAACACTTTCATCACCGAGCTGGCCTCGGAGGTGGCCCACGCCAACAAGATGGCGGAGCAGGAGTACGCCCTGCTCGACGGACTCACGGCCCAGCGGGCCTCGGTGTCGGGCGTCTCTCTCGACGAGGAGATGACGGATCTGCTGCGCTTCCAGCACGCCTATAACGCCGCCGCCCGCGTGATCACCACGATGGATGAAGCCCTCGACGTGCTGATCAACCGCACCGGCCGCGTCGGCCTGTAACTGTCAAACGATCACTTGCGAATTCCTGCTTGTCTTTTTGACGCAATACTTGGCCGTCAATATCTTTTTGTACAGGCAGTGTGAATAGGGAGGCGTGTACCATGGCGCAGCGCGTGACAAACGCGATGATGATAAGCTCCTTCAATCGGAATTTATATCGAAACGCCGCCAAGATGGAGCGGTTTCAGACCCAGCTGGCCACAAACCGGAAGATCGTCCGGTTGAGCGACGACCCCGTGGGGGTGATCAAGAGCCTGAACGCCCGCTCCCGGCTGGCCGGCATTGAGCAGTACCAGCGCAACATTCAGGATGCCCAGAGCTGGCTCACCCAGTCGGAGTCCTCGGTAAACGAACTGAACACCATCGTCAAGCGGGCCTACGAGCTGTCCGTCAGCCTCGCGAACGAGGTGAAGACACCGGAGGACCGCCAGGCCGCCTCGTATGAGCTGAAAGAACTGCTCGACCAGGTGGTCACGCTGGGCAACGCCACCCTCGGCGACAAGTACCTTTTCGGCGGTTACAACGTGACCAAAGCGCCGATGGCCGTGGACGCCGTGTCCGGCGAGATGACCTTTAACGGCTTCAGCCTGTATGACCCGGCTGCGCTGGCCAGCGTGCAGGCGCTGGACGAGGTCATCTCGTATGAGATCGGTTTTGGCACGGACCTGCCGGTGTCGACCTCCGGCGTGCGGTTCATGGGTCTTGGGGAAGACAATGTCTACCACCAGATCAAAGAATTTTACGAGAAGGCGTCCTCCGCCGAGATGGAGGACCTAAGGCCCTTTATCGAAATCTTCCAGCGCCTGCAGGGCAACGCGCTGGCTCTCTCCGCCGAGATCGGCGGGCGACAGAATCGGCTGGAGCTCATGACGGCCCGGTTCGAGCAGGATTTCATCAACTACACACAGATGAAGTCCGACGTCGAAGATTTGGACCAGGCCGAGGCCATCATGTACTTTTCGATGGCGGAGGCTGTGTACCGCGCGGCGCTGAGCGTGGGCGGGCGCATTCTGCAACCCACACTGGCGGACTTCCTGCGGTAGCCGCCTACCCCCTCTCTTCGGCGCGTCCACCCGGTCCGGCGCCGCGGACCGGCGAGGACGTGTTCGCATACTCTTGATTTTCAAAATTTTTCCATTTTTACAGCCTCTTCCGCAATGATGCGGTAGGGAAATATTTGGGTGTCTCTCGTCACTTCCGCCGGATACAGCGTCGAATACGGGATGGACAGAGGCGCCCATTTGCTGAGAGTTGGTGTGATGAAGATGGCAATGCCACGTATCAACATTCGGCAGACGCAAGGAGCGATCGAGATCGAAACCCGCCGGGCCGAGCTGCAAATTGCCCGCTCCCGCCGCCTGCAGCTCAGTATGCGGCAGATCGCCGCTCGGATGAACATCGAGCGGCAACTGCCGCGCATCCGCATCGACCAGACCGAAAGTTTCGCCTCCTCCGGGCTGCGCACTTCCCTCTCCATGATGGACGATTTCTACCGGCGTTCTCTGTCGGAGGGTCTCTCCACCATCTCCTCCATCGTTCAGGAAGGTCTGCGCTTTCTGCGCATCGAGGAGGGCGGTTCCCCCATCCGCGACATCGCACGGGGCCGGGGCGTTCGGACACGCTCGTTTGGCGCGGTGGCCATGCCCTCTGTGCGTCCGCAAATCATGGTGGACCCGGGTTCCCTGCAGATCCAATGGACGCCCCACACGCTGGAGACGAGCTGGGAATGGCTGGAGTCCGAGGTGGAGTTCATCCCCCATCAGGTTTCCATCCGGATGAACCCCTACCCCTCCATCGAGATCACCCTGGACGAGACGCTGAATTTCGACGTCTCCGTGGCGACCGGCGTGGGGGAACACGTGGACGCGTCCGGCTGACGCGCCCGTATCTGGGCGCCGAAAATGTTTTGCTTGCTGTTTCGGGCCAGGTGCGCATATAATATAGGAGGTTGCGGCTCCGGCTGCGGTCCCGCCGGCGCGGCCGGACCCGGAGACGCCCGTATAGAGAGGGGAATTTCCATGCAAATCGCGACGACCCGTTTTGGCGACATCACCATCTCCGACCAAAAGGTCATCCATTTTGCAGAGGGGCTGCCCGGCCTGGAGGATTTCCGGCGGTTCGCGCTGCTGTCAACCGAGGACACGGAACCGTTCCACTGGCTTCAATCGCTGGAAGAACCGGATGTGTCGCTGGCCGTCATCAACCCCTATCAGCTCTTCTCCGATTACAAGCCGATGATCGCGGAGACCGTGTTTGCGCAGCTCGGCGTCGAGGAGACGGAGGACGTACTCGTCCTCACCGTGGCGGTTATCCCGCAGGACTTCAAGAAGATGACCGCCAATCTGCTGGCGCCGATCCTCATCAACACAAAGAACAACACGGGGCGACAGGTCATTTTGGAGGGCAGCGATTACAGCCTGCGCCAGCCCGTCTACAACGAGATCCGCGAGATTGTGTGCAAAGGAGGGACGCCGGATGCTGGTGCTGACCCGCAAGCGTAATCAATCCATCTCGGTGGGCGACGACGTCCTGATCACGGTGCTCAGTGTGGAAGCCGACCGTGTAAGCCTTGGCGTGGAAGCGCCGCGGGCGGTGCGGGTCTTTCGCAGTGAATTGCTTGAGGGAACCAAAACTGTCAACCGGGATTCTATGGGATCTGCGCTGTGGCCCCCGCGGGCGTTGAAAAAAGAGGAATGACGAGGGCAAACCGCCCTTGCCATTCCTCCGCGTTTCCTTGTTCGCAGGGGAAGAAACGAAAGAAGGAATGATGATGCTGACCGTCAACTGGAAGAGTGTGGCCGACGTGGTGCCAAAGCGCGCCTTTTCGGATCTGACGCCGGAGCTGGCCGGCGCCCACGAGAGTCTCTCCGCCCGCACCGGGCTGGGCGCCGCGTTCACGGACTGGCTCACCTGGCCGGGCGCGTACGACCGGACGGAATATGACCGCCTCAAGGCGGCCGCGGCCCGCATCCGCTCGCATGCGAAAGCCTTGGTCGTCATCGGGATCGGCGGCTCCTACCTGGGCGCGCGCGCGGTCATCGAGGCCCTGGGCTCGCCGAACTACAACCTGAAACAGAAGGACACGCCGGACATCTTCTTCGCCGGCGACAACCTGAGCGCCTCTTATCTGCGCGAGGTAAAAGCGCTCATCGGAGACCGGGACTTCTCGGTAAACGTCATCTCCAAGTCCGGCACGACGACGGAACCGGCCGTCGCCTTCCGCCTGTTCAAACAGCTGCTGGAAGACCGCTTCGGCCCGGAAGGCGCGCGGCGGCGCATCTACGCCACAACGGACAAGGCCCGCGGCGCGCTGCGGGGCCTCGCCGAGCGGGAGGGGTACGAGACCTTCGTGATTCCGGACGGCATCGGCGGTCGTTTTTCCGTTCTCACACCTGTCGGCCTACTGCCCATCGCGGCGGCGGGGATCGACACCGACGCGCTGCTGAAAGGCGCGTACGACGCGATGCAGCGCCTCGATGCGCGCGCGCTGGCAGACAACCCCGCCTGGCAATATGCCGCGGCGCGCACCTTGCTCTACCGCGCGGGTAAGACGGTGGAGGTGCTGGCCTGCTACGAGCCGTGCTTCCGCTTTGTCGGCGAGTGGTGGAAACAACTCTTTGGCGAAAGCGAGGGCAAGGAGCAAGAGGGCCTGCTGCCGGTGACGCTGGACCTCACGGCCGACCTGCACTCGATGGGCCAGTACATGCAGCAGGGACTGCGCAACCTGCTTGAGACCGTGGTGGTCTTTGACACGCCGGACGATCTGCTCTCGGTGCCCTTCGACCCGGAGGATGTGGACGGATTGAACTTTCTCTCGGGCATGCGGCTGTTTGACATCAACCGCCGGGCCTTCGAGGGCACCTACCTCGCCCATGTGGACGGCGGCGTGCCCAATGTGGTGTTGCATGTTCCGAAGCTGGACGCCTACCACCTCGGCGCGCTGCTCCACTTCTTCATGCTCTCCTGCGGGCTGTCCGGTACGATGCTGGGCGTCAACCCCTTCGACCAGCCCGGTGTGGAGGCCTACAAAACCAATATGTTCGCGCTGCTCGGCAAACCCGGCTACGAAGAACAGGGGGCGGCCCTGCGCGCCCGGTTGTGAGCGCCGCCGCACTTCTGACAGTTGAACCATGTATAAACTGTGTAAAAAACAGGAAAACAACAAGGTTGCCAAAACGGTCGCCGTGTGATATGCTTATGTTGTGGAGAAATCACCCGCGCGTGCGCCCGGTGGGGCGGATGCCCGACCGCCGTCCGCCGCGCTGCGCCGGACAACATGAAAGGGGATGGTTCTCATGGTTACGCTCATCATGGGCCTGAAAGGCTCCGGCAAGACAAAACACATGATCGAACTCGTCAATGCCGCCGTGGACAACGAACCCGGCGCCGTCGTTCTCATCGAAAAAGGCCAAAAGCTGACATACGATATTCGCCACGGGGCGAGGCTGGTGAATGCCTCCGATTACGATATTTTGGGTTACGACATGCTGCGCGGGCTGATCGCCGGCCTGCACGCCGGCAACTACGACATCTCCCATATCTTCATCGACAGCCTGTACAAAGTCTCGGGTGTGGAGAACGCGCGGGAAACCGAAACCTTCTGCGAGTGGCTGGATGCCTTCGGCCAGGCCAACAACATCGGCTTCACGATCACAGTCAGCGCCGACCAGGCCACGGCCTCCGAGAAACTGCGCCGGTATTTTTGATGCGTCGGCGGCGGGCTTCGAGATCAATAGTACCTTGTTGCCGCGAAGCGGCAACAAAAAACAAGAATTTGTTGTGGGTTGCAGGCGCAACCCACGTTAGATGGTTCAAAAGGGACTGCGGACAGGGATTTCGCGGTCCCTTTTTTATGCTCCGACCGCATTTCTCGTAAACAAAACACCCGGATATCACGATATTGGTAATGGGAGGTGATGTATCTGTGGATATCATGGGGCTGATTGGCGTTGTGATCGGCGTGCTGTCCGTGCTGATCGGTATGCAGCTCAAGGGCGTCCCCCTGAGCGCCCTGAACAATATGGCCGCCATTTTGATTATCATCATGGGCACGGCGGGCGCCGTCACAATAGCGACGCCGGGCAATGAACTCAAAAACCTGGGCAAATTGTTTGGCGTCCTGTTTGGAAAGGCAAAATTTACCAACAAGGCGGAGGTCATCGACACGATCGTCCGCCTGTCCGAGCTGGCGCGGCAGGAGGGCCTGCTGGTGCTGGAGAAGGAGATGGGGAACATCAAGGAACCGCTCATCGTGCGCGGCGTTCAGATGCTGACCGACGGCGCCGACAGCCAGTACATCGCGGAAATTCTAACGACGGAGATCGAGTCGATGGAGGCGCGTCACGCGGCAAACGCCCAGATCTTCACGCAGGCGGGTACCTACGCGCCCACGCTGGGTGTGCTGGGCGCGGTGCTGGGCCTTATCGCCGCGCTCTCCGAGATGAACAACACGGAGGCCCTGGGCCACGCGATCTCCGCGGCGTTTATGGCCACGATGCTCGGCATCTTCACAGGCTATGTGTTGTGGCATCCCTTTGCCAACCGGCTGAAACGAAAATCTCGGCAGGAGGTCATGGTGAAGCAGCTGGCTATCGAGGGCATCATCGGCCTGAGCGAAGGACAGAACCCGCGCATGCTCAAGGACCGGATGCTGGCCTTCCTGTCCGTCTCCGAGCGCAATGGCTCCGGCAAGGCGGGCAAGGAAACGGCGGTGGAAGCGGAGGCGGACTCGTGACGTCTCCGATGACAGGGCGCCGCGCCGTCGGCACGGACGGGCCCGTCGGGAAAGGGTGAACCCATGGCCAAACACAAAGGACCCCCTCACGAAGAACACGCCGACGAGAGCTGGCTCATCCCCTATGCGGATCTGCTGACGCTCCTGCTGGCGCTCTTTATTGTGCTGTTTGCGGCAAGCTCTATCAACTCGGAGAAATACCAGGCCATCATGTCCGCGTTTCAGGATGAACTCGGCGGGACCGGCGTGCTGCCGGGCTCAGACGGCGTATTGCCGCCCGGCATGTCGCCGCCCGGGAACGGTCTTCGTCCCACCCCAACGTCGGCGCCGACGCCGGGCGGCGAAGGCGACGGGGGCATCGGCGACATCAAGCTCTGGCCACTGTTTGATTCCCTGCAGGACTATGTGGACGAGAACCACATGGACGACAACATCGATGTGGCGTTTACGGGGCAGGACGTGCTGATCACGCTGAAGAGCGACATCTGGTTTAGCTCGGGCAGCGCCGAGATCACGCCCAGCATGCGAGAGCAGGCGCACATGCTGGCTCAACTCCTGCGGGACAACCAAAAGCCCGAGTTCCCGCTGGAGGTGATTGTCGCCGGTCACACGGACAATGTGCCGATCCACTCGTCGCAGTACCCCTCCAACTGGCATCTCAGCGCGCGCCGCGCCCTCAACTTCCTAATGGCGCTGCTGGAGGACAGCGACCTCGATCCCACGCGCTTCAGTTCCCGCGGCTACGGCGAATACGCCCCCATCGCCACAAACAATACCTCCGAGGGCCGTCAGCGCAACCGCCGGGTGGAACTGCTTGTCTCCCAGCCGCTGCTCCACGAGGATGACGTGTCTGCGCCTCTTGATGGCTAGAATCCTTCTAAAGCCGCACAGGAGGAACCCGGGTGGGCTCCTCCTGTGCGGCTTTAGAGAGAGGGAGAGAGAGGCTGCGAAAATAGGCCGATAGAGGGGGTATGCGAAACTGTCTCCTCGTTTGATTATATCAACGGCACGAAAGAACGATTCCAACAGAAAACCTTATACGTATATTCTGCTGGATACGCGGCGGTATCTGCCGTGAATTCGAACGGTTGCTTCTCTCCGGCGTCAATAGAGAAGGCTTTTGTCTCCGTATAGACCAAACGGCCCTCCCTGTCGTAGGTGGCAAAGATGAGAAAGCCCGTGTACGCATTGTCAACGCAGTCCTTCAAAGACCCGGCTGCCTTGTCATCCGCGATAGACCAGTCCGCGAAGAGGTTCGGGAACGAAATCTTATCCAGTGTATACTTATCAGGGCTGCTTCCTTCGCTGACGACGGCGATTTGATGCGTCCCCTGTGTAAGGTAAATGTCTTCGATCAGGAAATCCTGCCACTGGGCCTCTTTTGTTTCCCATGAGGCGCCCGTGAGTTTTTCGGTGTTGACGGGCATAACGATGTCTTTGGCCTTGACGCCGTCGACATAGAGCGCGGCGGTGCGTACGGGCGCGTAAGCTTCAAACTCCGCCACCTCGCAGGCGGCGTTGCCGGCAGCGACGGATGTGTATGTAAACACCACCCGGAGGTATCTCACGCGCGTTGGGGCGAACTCGACGTCGGCATAGTTGCCCGCGTTGCTGTACGTCGTGTTCGTTCCCACACGGGTAAACTGGTACCGCTGCGTCGCCTTCAGCTCCACGAGATTGTCCTTGTCAAGGCCGCCCCACAGCGAGAAGTCCATCTGGCGCGACGACTGGTTGTTCCGTATCCGGATACGCACCATGTTTATTTCCGTGGGATTTTGCAAGTCTATTTGCAGCCAGCGCGCCGGGGTGGCCTCGCCAATCGGCCCGGCCGGCCAATAGGAGTCCCTCTCGCCGTCTGTCACGTCGATTTGGTGTCCGTATCCTGTCGTATAGTTGTATGTGCGCGGTTTTCGGTACGCCTCGTCTTTTAGGTAGACAGCCGCGCGGAGCGCCAGGTCATGGCGCCCGGCCGATTTGGCGTCGACATCGAACGACACGCTCTCCTGATAGCCCGACTGGGCGTCCGTCGTGAACCCAGCCAAGTAGCCAGTGCCTGAATAACCGCCGACAGCGGACGACGCGCTGACGCTGTCCGTGAAGACGCCGTCCTCCAGCTCAAACGCGGCGGGGTTTGCTCCGTCCAGTATGAGCGGATCAGGGTGATTGATCAGACGAAGGCCGCTGACCGCTTTATCGATCCGATAGACGGCGGCGGCCATTCTTCTGCCCGGCGCGTTCGGATCGGCGTACAGACTCTCGGCGGCCGCGATCTCGGCGGCCAAGGCGGCGAAAGATTGCGGGGAATAATGGCCGCCGTCAAGCGCTTTTGCCGTGTCAATATTTCCCATCAGCTGTTCTTTTGACACGCCGAAATCGGCGTCCATATCCAAGTGCGTATAGTACGCGAGCGCCGGACCAAGCGCCGAACAGGGGCTTGCCAAATCTGCTGCCGTCGTCGGTGTGGTGAGGAGATTCACCCCGCAGAGCCCGTCCGTCATCCGGCGGTTTGTCCATGCCTTCTCGGCGTTCCATGTGAGGTATTTCTCGAATTCCATGACCCCGCCGCCATAGACAATGTTGGCCAGATTGCGAAACAAGATCATTTTAAAGCCCGCACCGTCGCCCGTGCCTTCGCTGCCTGTAATGGTCAAGCCGTCGGCTTGGACAAATTTCGTGCCTTCTTTTGTGAGGCTGAACGCGTATCTGAGCACAAGCAAGCATGTGTCCATATACGCCTGGTCGCCGGTTATTGTGTAGAGTTCGTAGGCCGCGCCCGCGAAGTTGCCGTAGTTATAGGTGTATTGACCGGTGCTTCTGTTTCCGTTGTACGCCACGTTGTCGTAAATATAGCCGTCCTCTCTGAGCAGATGGGCCTTGGCCCAGGCAAACGCCGCTTTGGCCTGGGCGGCGTACGCTGCGCTCTTTGCCGGATCGATGGCCGCAAAATCCTTGGAAAGGCGCGCAGCGGCCATCACGGAATTCAGGTTCGAACAGACATTTTTCGTGGCATTCAGCGGATTCACCACGTTGCCGCCCGCGGTGCGCCTCCAGAAGAAGCCGCCGTATGGCTCGCCGCCGTAACCGGGCGTTTCGTCCCAGCTCTTCATGATCTCGTCCCACATTTGCGTGGCTATGTTCAGATAGCGCGAGTCCCCCGTCAGACGGTAAGATCTCTCGAACGATTGCGCCCACCAGCAAAGATCGTCGGTATACGTGTTGACCGTCCAATCGTGTACATCCCAAGTCGGGTGCCACTGCGATTCGATGAAACTCGCGTACAGGCCGTCTATGATGTCGATGTATTTCGGGTTTTTGGAATACTCCAGCGCGTCATTCAGCGTATCCAAAATCAAAGCGGACAGCCAGAAATCGGTCTCGCGCCGCTTTTCATAGGTAGAGCCGCCGCCTTTGTCTGGGTTGTCAGTCCAGCGCCAGGTACTGAGCCCCGCCGGATTCCCGTCTTCGTCGTAATGCTGCCGCAAATACGCGGCCAGGAAGTCTTCCATCATTTCTTCGGCATTGCCCACGTTTTGCGCGGACGACTCGTCAACCTTGAGGTAGTCAAGGAAGAACCATGAATCGGCGTCCCTGTCATTCGGATGACCGTAAGGGTTGTTGTAGAACATCTTGACAGAGTTCACGCCCTCTTTCAGGAAGGCATAGTAGTCAAAGGTCTCCCATTGATTGGCGGCTAAGCGGACAAAACTCAGCTTCACAGCCGGACTCCCGTTGATGGTTAGACGGCGCGTATTGTTCCCGCGCGTGTACCAGCGGAACGTCAGCTTGTATACGGCGGTCTTCGGGACGGTCACGCTGAAATCGACATAGCCGTCTTCTCGATGGGGGCCGTCTGCGTCCCAATATTGCGTAAAGCCCGTGCCGGTGTAACCGGCGGCGTCGGAGTTGTAGGCCATGTATTCCGCGAGGGCAAACTCGGCCTGATAGACGCCGTCAATCGGGTCGGCAAGGTCGTACAGCGGATACTCCGGCGCGACCGTCGGATCAAGGCCCGAATAGTATAGCAGCACAGGGCCGAGGACGGCGCACGGGCTGGCGATGCCGGTCCCTTCTTTCGGCGTGAACGACAGGTTCGAGCCGTTCAGACCGTCACTGGCACGGCGGTGGTTGTAGGCTTGGTAAGCGTTGGCGTCCAGATACATTTTGAACTCATCCAAGCCCCCGTGGTTTATCATATAGCCGGTGTATCGGGCGAGGATAAGCTTGAATCCGGCCGAATCGCCCGAACCCTCGTCTTTGACTGTGAGGCCGTCGGATATCGTGAGCGTTCTCCAGCCATAGCCCAAGACCAGCTTGGCCGTGTCCAGGTATTGCTGTTCGCCGGTCAGCAGATATAGCTCATAGGCCGCGTCGGCCATGCAGCCGTAGTTGTATGTATACTGGCTCGCGGACTCAGAGCCGCTATAGCTGATGTTGTCGATCACATAGCCCGTTTCTTTGTTCTTCAGCAGATGCGCTGTTGCCCACTCGTAGATGAGCTTGGCCCGCGCCTCATATTCGGCGGCTTTGGCGGGATCTTTGTCTTTGTAGTACAATGCGAAACGCGAGGCACACAGCGAATAATTGCCGTTTGTGCAGACGTTCTTTTGGTTGTTCTGCCTCGCCGTGTTCACAATCCCGGCTCCGTTGCGCCGCCACAAGATGCCGCCGTACGGCGCACCGCCGTAGTTGCCCTGGACGGCGTCGTAGCCGTTTTCCCAAATCACGTTCAGCATTTGTTCCGCGACGGTCAGGTACTTTTGTTCGCCGGTCAGCTCGTGGGCGCGGAGCATGGCCTGCGTCCACCAGCAAAGGTCGTCGTTGTAGGAGTTGTAATCCCACACATGGACGTCCCAGGTCGGGTGCCAGCGACTGCCTATAAAGCTGTCGTAAAGCTGAGAGAGCAGGGCGGCGTACTTCGGATCTTTTGTATACTGCAGCGCGTCGTTTACCGATTCAAAGATGTGCGCCGACAGCCAGAAGTCTGTCTCGCGCCGCGTCTCGGACGTCACGCCGCCGCCATTGTCCGGATTGTTGCTCCAACGCCAGGTGCTTTTGCCGACGATTTCGCCGGCCTCATTCGTGTGGTCGCGCAAGAACGCCGCCAAGAAATCGTCCATCATTTCCTCGGCGTACTTGTATTCCGGGGCATCGGCGGAGGCCGCCATGGGGAAGGCGGCCGGCACTGACGCCAGCAAAACGCAAGCAAGCGCCACTGCGAGAATCTTTTTAACCTGCATGATGAGAATACCATCCTTTCTTATCTAATGAGATTGGCCAGCGTCTCGCAGTGGCGGGCGCAATCGACACACTCAGTCGAGAGCCTGGCCGGCGCTTCGGTATCTGCGGATGCCCGGCTTGTTCCTCCGGATATATTCCGAGGGGGAAAGCCCGGTGAAACGTTTGAAAATGACGGAGAAGTAATTGCTGGATGTGAATCCCAATTCAAAAGCCACTTCCGTCACCGAACCGGTTGCAAGCAAGCGGGCTTTAGAAATCTCTACTTTCATTCGATTGACATACTCGCGGGGCGTTGCGCCGATTTGCTCTTTAAACTTCTGTTTGAAGCGTGAGACGGAAAGATGGGCTGCCTGAGCGAGTTCCGGCATAGATATGGGTTCCCCGATGCTCCGTTCGATAAAGGCAGTGGCGTTCGCGATGTCTTGGGACAAATGTTTTCTTTCGTGCGCGGCATTGTCTTCGACGTCATGTGCGACGCTATGCAACTGATAGCCCCCCTTGCTTTGCGAAAAAGGTTCCGGACAAGATTCACACTGAGTCCGCATGACGGGACAAGAGCGGGGCGACAACGATTGCCGCCCCGCTCTTGTCTTTTTACTGCGCAAATGCGATGCAAAGAGGCGCGCAATCGTCCGCGTCCCACGCGAACACCTTGACGCTGTAGTCGCCGCTCAGGGCGCTTGCGTCAAGGGTGATCGTCTCCGCCTCAAGGCGCCTGTCGTCCGGCACGGCCAACGTCTTGGTCTCGACAGCCGCGAGCCTGCCATCTTGCGCGTACACAGCCGCGACGATATTTGCTTTTTTCTCTGTGCCGCTGTTGTTACGGATGCTGGCGCGAATGGTCAGCGTCCCGCTGTCTTCGGTCACTGTCGGGATGAGATCCGTGCCTTGGCCCATCAGGTAGAAATCGTCGTCTGTGGTGTACTCGTACTGGAACAGGAACGAGTGGATATTCGCCACATGCCTGCCCGTACCCTGCAGTTCGATATATACGTCATGGACGCCGCTGACATTCGGAGCCGAGATGACGCCGACGCCGTTTGTGTATACCGTCCAGGTCGAGCCGTTCGGCGGCATGCCGATGTCCGCGATGACCGGCCCGTCCAGCGCGTCAAGATGTACAAGCGCGCGGGCGTTCGGGCAGTCGTTTATGACGCCGGCATAGTTGACAATGGCCTTTGTGAACCATTTTTCGCCTGTGCCGAAGTCAATGTACTTGTAGTGTATCCAGGCGCCGGGTTTCGAGCCGCCGATATTCGTCACTGTCACGCCCGAGATCGTCTCGCCGCTGATGCTGACGCCGGAGACGCCTGATGTCGCCTCGGACTTGATGTTGTCGGAGCTGCCGTCCGCGCCGGTGATGGTGCCGGAGGCGCTGTTGTATCCGACGGCTTCCAGTTCAACCCAGGCTTTTCGGACAGCGATCAGTTTCGCGACGGCGGCGTCAATCGCGTCAATCGCGGCGGAGATTTCGCGGTTTGCCGCATCAGAGTCGTCATAGACAGCTTGCCCCGCCTCGACGGCGGCGGCGACCGCCGGTTTCTCGTCCGCGCCGTAATCCGGTGAATCCACAGCCGCCTGACCGTTCCGGATCGCCAGCAGCAGATCGGATTTGTCTGTGAACGCATAGGCGGAACCGAACAATTCCAGCTCTGAGATCGAGAGATTACCGGCTGCGTCTGTTACGCTGAGGCGGTAGATCTTGTACTTTCCGGGACTTTCGACGGCAAACGGCCTTGTGTAGCGCACCCATTCCCAAGACTCGCCGGAGCGCGCGTCGAGCGGTGTCCACTGCGTGCCGTCATTGGTTCCGTAAAGGGTCCATGCGGTCGGATATGTACCTGCGGCGGTACCGGAGGATATCGTGTACATGGTCACGGCAGCCGGCTTGTTGAACGAATAATGAATCTCCGCCGTCCGGGACGTCCACGTCGTGTTGGCGCCGTTTGAATTGTTGAACAGGTTCGCGCCGTTTGTCGCGCCTGGCAGGTATGCATTGATTGTTGCGGCGTCGACGGCCGGCATGGTTGAGGTCGAAACAGATACGGTGGGCAGCGTCAGATCCTTCAGCACGTCGGGCGTGTATTCATCCGTCGTCAGCGACGGCGGCAGCGCGTCCGCTCCCGAACCCCACGCGGATGGGTTCGGACCCATGTCAAAATCAATCGTGTGGTTGCCCTGGAACGCGCTCATCTCGAAATAAGACTTTGTGTGCGCTTGTCCGTCGAGTTTGACGCCCTGCACGTACTTGTTCGCCTTGCTGTTGTTCGGGGCGTTGATAACAATCACATCGCCGTTGTCGCGGGTGATTGTCGCCTTTTTGAACAGCGGCGCACCGATGGCGAACGTGCCGTTGCCCATGCTGACCGGATAGATGCCCAGCGCCGACAGGACATACCAGCAAGACATCTCGCCGTTGTCCTCATCGCCCAGGTAGCCCTGCCCGATGTCCTGGCCGGCGTACATGCGGTCGAGTATGTCGCGTACAAGCGCTTGGGTTTTATACGCCTGCCCGGCGAACAGGTACATATAGGGGATGTGATGGCTCGGCTGATTGTTGAATCCGAACTGCCCAAGCTTGCCCTCTCGGGATTCGTAACCCTCGTGCAAGCCTCCGTACTCACCCATGTCGAGGCCGTTGGTGGCAATCGTCGCGTCGAGTTTGGCGCCCAGCGCTTCTCTGCCGCCCATGATGTTCGCTAAGCCCTGCGCGTCCTGTGGGGCATACGTCGCGTAATTCCAGCCGTTTTGCTCCGTGCTGCCCCATCTCCACTTCAGTGGGTCATAGGTGGAGGCGGACGGAACCAGCGCGCCGCCGATGCCGTTTGAACCTTGCGTCCTGCCCTTGAAGAACCCAACGGACGTGTCGTAGAGGTTCACATAGTTGCGCGCGCGGTTGAGATAGTAAACGGACTCGTCATTGTACTGTTTCCATGCGGCGGAGAGCGGCGTCTCCCGGTCGCGCAGTGCGGCGGCCATGTGGCCGATGCCGAAGTCGTTGATATAGCCCTCGAGAGACCATGACATATTCTCGCCCGAGCCTGACGAACCGGCGTAGGTGTATCCGTAGAACATATTCGTGTCGGAGTTCGAGCGGCCGGCATAGGGCGAAGAGCCGTTCGCCTGGTATGCCGACGCGTTTTTCAGCGCGGATTTGTACGCGTTCAGATGGTCAAATTGGATGCCGCGCATGATAGAGTCGCCAAAAATGACGTCGGAGCTTGTGCCGACCATCGAGTTTGTACCGGCGGGCGCTATCCATCGTGGAAGGGAATCATTGTCAAGATAGTGCTGTACAAGGCCGTCGAGCAGCTCGGTGTCCTTGTCCGGCAGGAGCAGCGCGTATGTCGCCCATGTCGTGCGGTACGTGTCCCAGAAACCGTTGTTGTAATACAGCTTGCCGGACTTTACCGTTGGAGCGGCCGTGTTGCCAGTATACGGCGAGGCATAGCGCCAGTCGGGCGCTTCGTTTGTGCCGGTATTTTCGCTGAGATTGTTCGGATACATGAAGCCGCGGTAGAGGTTTGAATAGAATGTGACATTCTGCTCGTAAGTCGCACCCTCGATTTTCACCGTGCCCAGTCTTGTGTTCCACTCGGCCAGGGCTTTGGCGCATATTGTATCGAAGTCGTCGGAATCGGGGATTTCAAGCGTCAGGTTCTTTTTGGCCTGATCTGCGCTTAAAAAGCTGGTCGCCACCTTGAGCTCGACGACCGTCGCGCCGCTCGGCCCGTTGCCAAGGTCGGCAAAACTCGCCACACCTTGGTTGGCATTGGCCGCGATGTTATAATGGCTGGACGGAACTGCGGAGAACACGCCGTAGACATACATGCGGCGCATGCCGTTGGACGCGTGCTCTGAATATGTGGCGAACGAGCTGCCGTCATAGGTGATGTTTGCAGCGGCTGTCGTGAGCTGGCTGTTGCCTGACGAAAGCAGAACGTTCCGATACGCGCTGCCCGCCGGGAATGTGAAACGGATGACGGCGGCGTGATCGGTCGGAGTCACTTCCACTTTGACGCCGGGGGCTCTGCCGCCCTCTGCATCAAGGGTTACGCCATAATAGTGGGCATGCGCCACTTCATTGTCGTGCCGGAACGTCGTGCCGCGGCCGCTGACGGCGGTGGAGGCCGCCCCGGTCGAAGCGACGTTTGTCACGGAGTCCGCGCCAAACTGATAGGTGCCGCGCTCGCCAATCCAGTGGGAAGGCTCGTGGCTGATCTGGATGTTGCGGAACGTGTTCGACGACTGCGTCCAGTGGTACGGGTCGGAACCGCTGTTCGCCGTCGCCGGACACCAGAAGTTGAAACCGAACGGCCATGTGACGGCAGGCACCGTGAGGCCGCGGGAGAAACCGGAGTCGTTGTTCGTACCGCGCAGGATGTTGGTGTAGTCCGCCAGGTTCGTGACGACAGGATCGTCCGCGCGGTAGATGGAGATGTCGTCAAAGTAGGTCGAAACATTTTTACCCGGCGTCCCGCCGTTCTTCTCGAAGCCGACGATGATCTGGCTGATGGTCTTGCCGCTGGCGACAGCGCCGATGTTGCTCAGAATACGCAACCATTGGTTGGTGTCCATCATCTTGGACTCGCCTTGGGCGGCGGGAGAAACAACTGTCCCGTACTGGTCGGCGGCGCCGAGATCCTTGAGGCGCGTGCCGTCTGAAAAGGCCAGATCGATAGACGCATACATGCTGGTATACTCATAGTCGTAGTTCGTGACGGACTGGCCGCCGACATTTGGCAGCACCATGTAAGACAACTGGGTATTTGGATAAACTTGGATGTCAAGCCCGCTGTAAATCGCCGTGTAGCTGGATGCGTTTTCCACTGTTTTCGTGCCGTTCACAGCGAGGGAAGCCGCGCCTGTCCAGCCCCTGCCGCTGGCGCCGCCGCCCCATATGCTGGAGGGGCCTGTCGTCGTTTGCGGGTAGAGGTAATCCGTCGTGCCGCTGAAGCCGGACGTCTGGATATGATCGCCCAGCCCAAAGCCCGAGAACTGGATCGTCGACGAATTGGTCTCGCTGCCGTTCTGGTTCGAGTTGTTGCGTTGCGTGACCGTCAGCCGGAAGTATGTATAAGATTCGGCATTGTCAATTGCGAACATTTTCATTTCCTGGTTGCTGTTCCATGTCACGTTGGCGCGCGCGTCGAGCTCGACCCAGTTTGTGTTGTCGTTTGACGCGGAAATCGTCCACGCGCGCAACGTCCGCGAGATATAGCTGGTGTCGTCGTTCGCGCCTTGGATGTAGTAGGCTTTGGGTGCGATCGCGGAGGAAAACCGGAATGTGAAGGCCAGCGGCAGCGCGTTGCCGCCCGTTGAGCAGAATTTCGTGCCCGCGTCGCGGTCCACCAGGGTCGCCGGGCCTTCGCTGCCGCTTGTGGAGGGCGTTCCTCCCGCGGCGTTTGTCGCGGAAATCGGATTTGCGCCTTGATAATTGGTGAACTCGCCAATCAGCGTTTGCGTGACCGTGCCCGTCCCTGTCACGCCCGAAGAAGCGACGGGAAGGATGTCGATAACGGGATCTCCGCTTTCAAACGACGTATAAAAACTGTCCGATGCGGCGAACGCGGGCAGAGATACCCCCAGAGAAGCGGACAGAATGATGGCAAGCGCCAAAAAATAAGAAAGTACGCGTTTCATGAGACGTGTTTCCTCCTTAGCGTAAATTTTGTCAACCTGTGACGTGTGTGCCGGCAAGCTGCGTGCAGTCAGGCTCTTTCTGCGTTTGAAAGGCGTGTGGAGGGCGGCACGGAGACGAGAAGGAACGAGCCCTCCCCTTCCAATAAAAAGCCGGCGCTTCCGCTGGGTACGAAGGCGCAGTCCCCTTTGCGCACGTCGAGGGAATCCTCCGGGCTGCGCAGGAAAGCGCGCCCCTCGGCACACAGGAGGCAAAGGAAGCTATTATCATCCATATTTTTCCTGTACGAGCCGTTCAAATCCAAGCGATCCGTAATAAAGTAGGGCGTTGCGGCCAGCCGCCGGCATTGATAGCCGACCGCCTCTTCTAACGTGGGTTGCACCTGCAACCCACAACCCAAATTCTTGTTTTTTGTTGCCGCTTCGCGGCAACAAGGTACTAAAACCGGCGGGGCAGGCATGCGTTCGGGCGGCGTCGAAGCCTGCAGCGAAACAACATCCAGCGCCTTGTCGATATGCAGCGGCCTTTCCCGGCCGCTTACATCTTTCCGCCCGTAATCGTACACACGGTAAGTGGAATTGGAGTTTTCCTGGATCTCCGCCAGCACAATGCCGGCGCCTATCGCGTGGAGGGTGCCGGCTTCGATGATAAACACATCGCCGCGCCGCACAGGGCAAGGGCGAAGAAGTTCTGTGACAGTTCCGTTCGCCAGGCGCGAACGCAGCTCTTCTTTTGTGGCGTCCCGCCGAAGCCCATAATACAGGAATGCCCCTGGGTCATGATCCAAAACAACCCACATCTCCGTCTTGCCAGGTTCCCCCTCCACGCGGTAAGCATAGGTATCGTCCGGGTGTACTTGCACCGAAAGGGGCTGTTTGGCGTCGATGAGCTTAACGAGGATAGGGAAGGAGGCATATCCGCGGCAGTTCTCCCCAAGCAGGTCTGGATGCGCCCGCGCGAAAACGTCAAATGAAGTGCCCGCCATAGCGCCGCTGGCAATCACGCAGCAGCCGTCTTTGTGAGCCGACAGTTCCCAGCTCTCCGCTACGACGGGGAGATTGGTCACTTTTCCATAGTCGCGCCGCAAAGCGCCGCCGCCCCAAAGATAGTCTTTGAACGCGGGCCGCAGTAAGAAAGGTAGCATGTAAAAGTCTCCTTATACCGCCTCTTCTATCGGGTATCAGTTCACAATATTCGCGTTGAGATTGTCAAAAAAACCAACTGGTCGCGTCGACAAATTCTCTTGTGAGCAAAAGAAAAATATGATACAATATAGGAAAGATTTATATCATCTATTCAAACAAGGAGGCGATGCAATGAAACGTTACATAGGCATCGATTTGGGCGGAACCAATATCAAGGCCGCCTTGGTGGACGGCGGGCACCAGATTTTGATTGAAAAAAGCAAACCCACTCTGCTTCCGAGGCCCGCGGAAGACATTTGCGCGGATATCGTCGCGGTTGTCCGGGACATTCTGTCTCAGGCCGGGCTGAGCGCAGGGGACGTCTGCGGCGGGGGGATCGGATGCCCGGGCATGGTGGACGGGAAGCGGGGCATTGTCTCTTACTCCAACAACCTGGCGTGGCGGGACGTCGAACTTGGCCCGATGCTGGAACGCGCCATAGGATGTCCATTTTATTTAGAAAATGACGCCAACGCCGCCGCGCTGGGAGAAGCCAGGGCCGGCAGCGCGAAGGGCGCGGAAAGCGCCGTGATTGTCACGTTAGGCACAGGCGTGGGCGCGGGTATCGTGATAGGCGGGCGGCTGCACACCGGGTACAGCGGAACGGCAAGCGAATTCGGACATATGGTCATCGTGCGCGGCGGCAGCCGCTGTACTTGCGGGCGAAAGGGCTGCCTGGAGGCGTACGCTTCCGCCACGGGGCTTATCCGCATGACATGGGAAGCCATGGAGGAGGAGCCAAACAGCCGATTGTGGGCGATCGCCCCTTCCCGCGAAGAGGTAAGCGGCCGCACCGCCTTCGAAGGCGTTCGATTGGGGGATGAAACCGCCAGGCGCGTGGTAGCTCTGTACATTGATTATTTGGCGTGCGGCGCCGCCAGTATCATCAACGCGCTGCAGCCGGAGATTCTCAGTTTGGGCGGCGGCATAGCAAAAGAAGGGGAGGCGCTTTTGCAGCCCCTCAGAGAGAAAGTATACGCGGAGGTCTTTGGCGGGCGCGGCCATCGGCATACCCGCATCGAGCAGTGCACCCTCGGATACAAAGCCGGCCTTATCGGCGCGGCAATCCTGGCCGAAGACAACGCGGACGCATCATGATAAGGCAAGAAAGAGAACCAAAGGCGGGTAAGACCCAAACGGTCTTACCCGCCTTTCTTCATAATCAGCCGTTGTCCTTGGTCGTCACTTTGACCCCCGTGTCATTGTCTTTGCTGGCGAGCGCTTTGCCGCTGAGCGCGTCCACGGCGGCTTTCAGACCGTCGTAGCCCATCTTGTACGGATCTTGCTGCATGGTGGCGTCGATGGCGCCGCTATCCAGCAGTTTTCTGGTGTCGTCGGAATAGTCAAAACCGACCACAGGGATTTCATTCGCTCTGCCCGCCTGTTCCACCGCGTTGCCCACACCAACGGAAGACCCCTCGTTGCAGCCATAGAAACCCACGAGATCGGAATTGGCGGACATGAAATCCGTCGCCTGATCATACGCTTTGTTCTTGTCGCCGTCGGAGTATGTCGTGGGGAGGATGGTGTATTCGGGATGCGTGGCGCTCATTTGTTCCTTGAATCCGTTCTCACGCTCCATGGTGGTCTGCGCGCCGGACTGCGCGTTGACAATCGCAATCTTTCCGCTGGTCTTGCCGGCGGCAATCAGCAGTTCGGCCAGCGTATCGGCCGCCGTGGCGCCCGCCGCTTTGTTGTTTGTGCCAAAATGGGCGTCATATTTGTCAGTCTCCACACCGGAGTCCACTGTGACGACCACGATGCCAGCGGCTTTGGCCGCATCCACGGCCGGGCTCAACGCGCTCTTGTCCGAAGCGGCCAACAGGATGGCGTTCACGCCACCGGCCACCTGATTTTGCACGATGTCAGCCTGCTTGGACGCGTCGTTCTTTTCGCCGGAGTCAAAGGTAACCGTGACGCCGCCGATTTCCTTGGCGGCCGCTTCGGCGCCGTCGCGGACGCCCAGCCAGTGCTGGTCGATGTTGTCCA
>JAISCT010000080.1 GCA_031265355.1 Oscillospiraceae bacterium
GCCAACGAGGGGCTAGACTATCACCACGACTTCGCCGCCTACCCCGGCTACCTGCCCGAGGGGAGCCGCACGATCCCGGCGTACGCGCCGGCCGGCCGGCTGTCTTCCACCTGGTACAAGAGCACGGAGGATATGATAGGCGCCAGCGAGGACCATCCCCCGGCCTCCTATCTGTATCCGGACTATGACGCCACAGGCAACGACAATCTGAGCAACATGAACGGCACTGTCAACACCGGTCTGCTCACCTACGACATCATCAAGGGCGAGCGCACCTATCAGTATTTCAGGGGAACGCCGCTGTTCGCGTTCGGCTACGGCCTCACGTACACGACGTTTGCCTATTCCGACGTGACCGTGTCCGCCGTCGCCGCGGATGGCACGTTCACCGTCTCTGGCACCGTGACAAACGTCGGCGGCGTCACCAGCGACGAAGTGGTACAGGTGTACAGCTCTTTCGCGGGTCCTTTCTCGCGGATTCAGCAGCCAATCAAACGCCTGATCGCCTACGACCGTCTCCCGGCCATCGAGCCGGACGAGACGAGAGACTTCAGCTTCGAAGTGGATCTCAGGGACAAGCTGGGCGTGTGGGACGTGGAGAGCGGTCGGTTCATCGTGGAGATCGGCCGTTACACCATCGTGGCGGGCGGCAGCTCCGCCGTGCACGCGGCCGCCCGCAACAGCGTCGTGTTGGATGTCACCGCGACCAACGGCGGCACGGCGGCGCCGGCGCGCAATCTGGCAAAACTCACGCTGGCCGAGAACTTCGACGACTATCTGATCTACAACCCCGGCAGCGGCGCATTGGGCGTGGTGGACACCGTCGAGTTCATCAGCTCCTCGGTCGACTACGACTCGAACACAGCCGTCCAGTTCCGCCGCAACGGCACCTGGCTCGCCTTCAAGAACGTCACATTCGCGAGCGCCCCCGCCATGCTGACCGTGCGCGCGGGCGCCGAGAAACCCGGCGCGCTCACGGTGTACGCGGTCTTCGCCGGTGTTGCGCTTAACACCGCTACTCCCGTCGCCAACTTCGCGCTGACGGACACCCGGCCAACCGGCTCCACATACGGCGAGGCGGGCATCGGCCCGGCGGGCGTCTACCCCGGTACCCCGGCGGGGCAAGAGACCCAGAACCGCTACTTACGTCCGGAACTGCGGACGACGGCGGTCTCCGCCGCAAACCTCAACGCAAACACCGCCTATGACATCTATGTCGTGGCGGAGAAACGCGGCACCGTTCTCGAGTGGCTGAAGTTCGGCGCGGCGACCGACAACGTCGCCGCCGGCGTCGCAATTTCCCAGGTCTACTCGCAGGATTCCATCCGCGAGCAAGGCGGCGCCCTGGCGCTGCGGGCCGACCTCACGCCGGTCACGTCCACACAGCCTGTGACCTGGACCGTCGCCTCGACGGACGGTACGCCGACCGCTCTCGCGACAATCGACCCCGCCGCCGGCGTGCTCACGGCCGCCGGAATCGACAACGGCACGGTGCGCGTGACGGCCGCGGCCGGCACACGGACGGCCACCAAGGATATTCTGATCACAAACCAGCTCGACGCCGACAAGACGACATTTGATACCACCGTCCCGGATCCGGCCAATCCCCAGGGACCGCCGCGGTCCGTCTCCCTCACGCGGACGGTGGACTACATGCTGATCCGCTCGCTGAGCGTGACGAGTTTCGTCTGGGACGGCGACGTCATCAGCCGCTCCACCTATTGGGACGCAAGCGACAGCATCTCCCGCCACCAGGGTGCGCTCCAGCAGACGGCCGTCTTCAAAGCGCTGTTCAGTGAGTCCGACGGCAATTATGTGGCGACCGATTCCTACCTTGCGCTGCCGGGCGATGCGGTGACCTGGTCGGTGGCAAACCGCGCCGGTACGGGGCCCGCGCTCGCGACGATTGACGCCGCGGGTCTGCTGACCGCCACAGGTGAGGACGACGGCGACGTCGTGGTCCGCGCCGTGCTGAAGAGCAACACGGACATCGTCTCCGAGCGCGTGATCCGGCTGCAAAACCAAACCCCGAAGGACGCCTTTAAGATCATCGAGGCCGAGAACTGGGACGCGGCGAGCGCCGGCACCGACACCACGGGCAGCGCCTATGTGGCGGACGGCAACGAAATCGGCGTCTACCAGGACGCCGCGGCGACGCGGCTCGCACATCCGTCCCTGTCGGAGACGGATCCGACGCCCCCGGCCGTTCTCACCTATAAAAACGTCGACTTCGGCGGAGGCGCCAGCATCTTCCAGCTGCGGCTGGCCGCCGACGCGGCGGCCACCGTGGAACTGTGGATCGACGCGGCCGACACGGTCGACGGCGGCACCCGGATCGGTACGCTGGCCGTCACGCCGACAGGCGGCGACAACTACGCGAAATACGAAACCCTCACCGCCTGTATCACAGAGACCGCCGGCGTCAAAGATCTGTACTTGAAGGTTTTCCCCACCACACCGACTGGCATGGCGACGCTCCGGCTGAGCCGCTTTCAGTTCGCTGACATATACACTGTGACGTTTGACTCGGCGGACGGCAGCGCGGTTCCCAGTCAAGAAATCCTGCACGGCGCCTCAGCGTCCGATCCGGGCGCGCCCACTCGTCAGGATTACTTTTTCGACGGCTGGTACACAGCGGCGGCGGCCGGAAGCATATGGACCTTCGACAATCCGGTGACTTCGGATCTCACTCTGTACGCGCATTGGACTAAGATACACATCGTGTCCTTTGTCGTGACAAACAGCAACGACCGGTTCCCAAGCCAGCAAGTCCTGCATGGCGCTCCCGCCGCCGATCCGGGCACACCCGCCCGGGTGGGCTATGAGTTCGGCGGCTGGTACACGGCGGAGGCCGGCGGCAGCAAGTGGAACTTTGACGATCTGGTCACTGCGGATCTCACACTGTACGCGCGTTGGCTTGAGATCATCGACAGCGGCGGCCGCGGCGGCCCTCCCGCTTCGACCCCCGCCACCTATCAGGTAACCTTTGACAGCCAAGGCGGCAGCGACGTGGCGACGCAGTCGGTGGCGCGCGGCGGCGCGGCGAAGAAACCCAGCGATCCGACGCGCTCCGGGTCCGTTTTTGCCGGTTGGTACACAGACGCGGCGGGCACAGCCGCCTACAGCTTCGCCACACCCGTCACAGCGTCAATCGCACTGTACGCCAAGTGGACGGTGGAAGGAGCGCCTGCGCCTGACACACCCGATGTGCCCAGCGGGCCGCTGGATGGTTTCTCCGACGCGGGCCAAGTTTCCAGTTGGGCCGCCGAATTTGTGGAGCGGCTGGTGGCGGCGGAGATCATCTCCGGCCGCCCGAACGGCACCATCGACCCGAAGGGCAACGTGACGCGCGCCGAGTTCACCAAGATGATCGTGTTGGGCCTGAGACTGGAGGCCGGCGAAGCGCCCAAGTCCTTCGCGGACGTGGCCGCGGGCGACTGGTTCAAGAGCGTCGTCGACGCCGCCTCCTCGCGCGGGATTGTGCTCGGCGTCTCGGAGACGGCCTTTGCCCCGAACCGCACGATCTCCCGTCAGGACCTGTGCACCATCGTCTACCGCGGATTGGTCGCGCAGGAGATGACGCTTCCGGCGCTCGAAGACGACGGCGCGTTCCCGGATGAGGCGCAGATCGCGAGCTACGCGCTGGACGCGGTGAAAACGCTGAAGCAGTTGAACATCGTCACCGGGCGCAGCAGCGGCGCCTTCGACCCGCGGGCGTACGCGACGCGCGAGGAAACCGCGAAGATCATCTGCGGCGTCATCGACACCATCGCTTCGGCCTCAGCGCCCGCTTCCACGGAGCCCGACTCCACGGAGCCTGCTTCTACGGAACCCGACTCCACCACGGAGCCTGCCACATAAGTACAAGGCACGCAAGCGCAAATTGTTTAAATATCCAGTATTTTGAAAACGAGAGAGGCGCAACGCGTCCCTCTCGTTTTCAAAATTCATCCGACAACAGGAAGTCCGCGACGTGCATGGTCTTGATACCCTCGTAATTACCGCCTGCAAATTCATCCGTGCGGAGCACATACTTCGGGTAGTTGTCGCGTATGCAGAGCAGTCTATTGTATTCCCGCTGCTCCGTCTCTGGGGTGTCAATTCGCTGCGCGACTTGAACATACAGTTTGTCCGCTTGACGGGTCGCCACAAAATCAATCTCCCCGCTTGGCAGTTGCCCAATACAGACGTCATATCCCCGGCGCAGCAATTCAAGGCACACCATATTTTCAAGCATCGCCGCCACGCTGTCGGGAGTATAGCCCAACACACTGTACCGCATGGCGGGGTCGCTCACGTAAAACTTCCCCTGCGTTTTGAGGATCTCTTTTCCCTGTATATCATACCTGGAACAGCGGTGCAGGATGAACGCGCTCACCAACTTGTTCAAATGGTTGTAAATCATCTCGTTGTCGACAGTGCGGCCCTCATTTTTTAAATATTTCGAGATGGACGAGGCCGAAAAGGTTCTGCCAATGTTGTCAAAGGCAAACCGCACGATCCGTTCCAGCTGGTCCACTTTTCGAATCTGGCTGCGCCTCACAATGTCGGTGAAGATTGTGGCGTTGTAGATGTCCCTGACAATGGTGTAAGCTTCCTCAAGCGTATATTCTTTCAGGTGAATGGCTGGGAATCCGCCATAGCGCAGATACCGCGCAAATTCACTGTACACGCTGTCCGTCTTTCCGTATTCGCCGCGAAACGTCAGATACTCTTCGAACGACAGCGGAAAGATGCGAAACGAAATATACCTGCCCGTCAGGTAGGTGGAGATCTCCGACGACATCGTGCGGGAATTTGAGCCTGTCACGTAAATGTCTACATCGAAGTCGGTCATAAAGGAGTTGACGGCTTTTTCCCAATCCTCCACCTCCTGTACCTCGTCAAAGAACAAATACGTCTTCCCGCCGCCAGTCAACCTACTCTTCAGCCGGTGATAGAGCAAACCGGCCGTTTTGATGTCCTCGTGTTCCAGGGAATCGAAATGGTAGACAAGGATCCTGTCTTCAGAGACCCCGCGCGCGCGGAGTTGATCTGCAAGCATCTTCAGGATGGTCGATTTGCCGGAGCGCCGAACGCCGGACAGCACCTTGACAAAGGGCGTATCTACATACGCCATGAGCTTCTCAATATATCGAGGCCGCAAAATCACGCCGCTCACCTCCTCCCAAAAAGCATACCGCAAAACAGTTCTGTCGTCAACTGTTTTGCGGTTATGTTTGTATATTTATCTTGTGGTGCGACATTTTTGCGATCATATTTTGCAATCTTTCGGCGATTTTTCCACTTGTCACCATGAGTTTTACGCGTCTTTGTACTATAAATCCAGTTCGGCCTTTGGTTTTGGTGGGCGCCCCCGCTTGTGCTTGGGTTTTTGTTTCGATGTGTAGGCTGGCGCGCAACCTTTCGGT
>JAISCT010000081.1 GCA_031265355.1 Oscillospiraceae bacterium
TGTATTCCACCGGCGTCACCCCGCTTCCATTATACCAGATGACACTAAAGTGTCTACAAGTTCTGAAAGAATTTACGGACTGAAGTCCGTGGTTTTTACCAGCCGCTTGTTAAATAAAACATCCAATTGTCCTCCGAGTGGAGGGCGGTGTTGTAGGCATGATACGGCCGGCAATCGATAAATGCAACGGTCCCCCGAGACAGCGCCCAGGTGTTACCCTCGTAAGAAAGCACCCCCTCTCCCGAGAGCGTGTAGAGAAGCAGATACATCTTTTTGTCTTCGCGGCGGGTATAGTATTCTCTTTTCGCCCAAAATTTACCAATTTCTTCCACAAAAAACGGCGGTTTCTTTGCAGTGGTCTGCACATGAGAGATCAGCCAAACGGACTCCTTTCCGACATTGAGCCGATAATCCAGATACATTGCCATCACCCCTTCACCGCACCCAGCAATATTGTCCTGTCTATACGCAACTTTTCCCAATTGACATCCCTCGGGGCCTATCATACAATAAACCTGTAGGTGTATTGCACAATTATCTCCCATGATTTCCACTTATTATGTGCATTCATTGGAAAGGAGCCAGTCATGAAAAAAGCAACGGATATCCTGCGCCTATCTCTCAGCATGTTTTTGTCTCTCTCCCTGTGCCTGTCGGGTGGGATAACACAGGTCCGCGCCGCCGAGACGCGTCCGGACGACACCGCCACGGATGTTCTCTACGGGCGTTTTCAGACGCCGCCTCGCGAGAGCAAATCCCGCCCCTTGTGGTTTTGGAACAGCGCGGGTCGCCGCCTGAGCGACATCACCAAGGAGGGCATCCGCGAGATCATGGTGGGGTCCAGCGAACAAAGCGGTTATTTTGGGTTCGGCATCCTGCCCAACTGGCTGGACAACTATCTCTCCGACGACTACCTGGAGCTCTACGGATACGCACTGGCGGTGGCCAAGGAATTGGGCATGAAGATGTGTCTGTACGACGAAGACGGCTTCCCGAGCGGGACGGCGGGCGGCCTGCTGGCCCGGGACTTCCCGGAGTCCACACTGAAACGTCTGGACAAGAGCGAGACGGACGTCGCGGGACCCGCCCCCGTGACTCTGGCCATCCCCCAAGGGGCCTACCGGACCTACTTGGGCGCGGTGGCCGTGAACACCGACACCCACGAGATCCTCGACATCTCCGACCGCGCGGTCTTCGCCGACGAGCCGGCGGTCGGCGTGTCCGCCTCCACCTCTCACGCCGCTCTCGGCGGCGAGACCTTCGGCCCCGACCGGGCCTTTGACGGCGACTACGGCACCCGCTGGAACGCGGGGTCCTCCATAGGCGTCGATCAATGGCTGGAGACGCACTACGAGACAGATACCACTGTGGACCGAGTGGTCATCCGGGAAGCGCTCGGCCGAATCCGGTCGTACGCCGTCCAGTACTACGACGGAAACGGCTGGGTGGACCTCGCGGCCGGTTCCACTCTCGGAGCACTGCGGGAACACAGTTTTCCGGCGGTGACGGCCCGGCGGTTCCGCCTGATGATTTACACAACCAGCGCGCCCACCGATTCCGCCTCGATTTACGAAGTGGAGTGGTTCCACGACGGCGTCAAACTGCCTACACCCGCGGTCGGCGACAACTTTGACCGCGTCGTCTGGGAGGCGCCGGCCGGCACTTGGAAGGTGATGGCGTTTGCCTCTGTCAAAGACGGCGACGGTCTGGTGGACTATCTGAGCGGGGAGGCCGTAGACAACTTCATTGCGACCACTCACGAGGTTTATTACGAGCACTTCTCCGAGTACTTCGGCGACGTCATCGACAGCGCCTTCTATGACGAGCCCATGCTCTACCACGCCCAAGGCCGCACCTGGACGGGCCGGTTCAACGAACTGTTTGAGGCGGCATACGGGTACAATCCCATTACTCTCTACCCCGCTCTCTGGTACGACATCGGCGGCGCCACCGCGTCGGCGCGAAACGCGCTCTTCGGTTTTCGTACGGAGCTGTTCGCCACCCAATACATCAAGCGGCTAAACGACTGGTGCCGGGCGCACGGCATCGCGCTGACCGGCCACATGGATCAAGAGGAGAACGTCAATCCGACTACGTCGCCCGGCGACATGCTGAAGATCTTTTCCCACCAGGACATCCCAGGTGTCGACGAAGTCTTCGCCTACGACCGGGCTCTCAAGGCCTACAAACTCGTCAGCTCCTCCGCCTATAACTGGGACAAGGGCCTTGTGATGACCGAAACCTACGGCGGGATGGGCGAGAACATGGGCATCCCCGTCCTTTACAAGGACATCATGAACCAGCTCGTCCGCGGCATCAACTTTGTGGTGCCCCACGCCATCTGGTACAACAACGAGAGAGCCATCGACAACCCGCCGGAGCTCTCGTTCCGCAGCGCGCGGTATGGCCCGGAACTGCCGGCGTACAACGATTTCATCGGCCGAGTCAGCGGCTTGCTGCAAAACGGACGCCACGTGGCGGACATCGGCGTCGTCTACCCCATTCACACCCTGCAGGCCGCGACCCAGTTTGACGTCGGCAACCCCTATTACGGCGTCGCACCGGAGGAGGCCGACTACATGGATCTCGGTCACATGCTCTCCACGACCCTCCGCCGGGACTTCACTTACCTGCATCCGGAGATCATCGCCGAGCGCTGCGAGGCGGACGGAGACACCTTCCGGCTGCAAAACGACGTCAACTACGAAAACTATAAAGTCCTGATCATGCCCGGCGCCAAGACCATCAGTCTGGCGGCCTTAGAGAAGATTCAAGACTTCTTCGAAGGCGGCGGGCAAGTGATCGCAACCACCCAACTCCCCTATCAGTCCGCGGAATCGGGCCGCGACGGCGAGGTCAGAGAGATCATCTCCGAGATGTTCGGTGTGGAGGCTTCGGCGCTTCTGCCGTCCACCGCACTGCAGTACACCGCCTCCTCCTTTTTCCAAAACAACCCCCAGTACGCACCGGAGAAAGCCTTTGATGGCGAAGCCTCCAACGGAAGCCGCTGGAATGCGGGCGACCAATCGGGCGGAAATCAGTGGCTGCAGGTGGACTTCGGGCGGGACGTGACCGTGAGCCGTGCCGTCATCCAGGAGAACCCGCCCTACCGCGTCACCGCTTATCGGGTGCAGGCCTGGGACGGTGCTGGTTGGACCGACTGCGCTTCGGGCACCTCCATCGGCGCCTCGGCCGCCGTCGATTTCACCCCGGTGACCACCGACCGAGTCCGGCTGTATATCGACGCCATCGTATCTGACAGCGTCTCAATCCAAGAATTCGCCCTCTACCATGGCGGCGGCAACAACCTGGCCAGGCCCGAGGAATTGCTCGCGGAACAGGAAAACGAGGCCGGCGGCCGCGCCGTCTTCCTCGGCCGCGCCTACACGGACACCCTGGCGGACACCCTGGACCGCCTGCTGCCCGTCTTCGACGTGAAGGTGACGGGCGTACCCGGCGCGCTGCCGGGCGGCAGTTTCAGCTACCTCCACAAAGTGAAGGACGGACACGAGATCTACTACTTTGCAAACTCCGGCGACACCGCCCTCAGCGGGACAGTGGACCTGCGCGGCCGGCTCTCGGCACCCATGCTCTGGAATCCGCACGACGGTACCAGAACCGCGGCCGCCTGCGAAATCCTCACGGTGGACGGCATCCCGGTTACCCGGGTGACTCTCTCTCTCGACAAAGTCAGTTCGGTGTTTATCGTCGCCCGGCCCGCCGGCGAAATGATCGTCTCGGTTCACCCAGATAAGACCGCCCGGACAGTCACAGTCGCCGGTTCCGGTTTCTCGCCCCACCAGCGGGTCGCGCTCCTGGCCGCTTACCAGCGCACCCCATCGGCGTCCGACTGCGACTACGCCGCTGAGATCTTCGCGGACGAGGCCGGCGATGTGCGCGTCACCCTGCCGGCCGAAGCGACGCAAGACCTGCCGTGGCTGGGCGGACATCGGTACGAGGCGTCGCTGGACGGTGTCGCGGCGTCCGCGCCAATCTTCGCGACGACCGTAAAAGCGCACTCCTCGGCCCGTGTCTCCCTGCGTATCAAGGGGAGAGCGCCGCTGAACTTCTCCATCGACAGCGCGGTTTACGAATTCGCATCCAGCAACCCGGATGTCGTGAGCGTGGACCAAAACGGCCTGGTCACGGGACGAAAGGCCGGCACCACCCTCGTCACCCTGCGCGCTCTGGATGGCAGCGGTCTCATGCATGTCGTCACGGTGAGCGTCGGATAAACAGCGCACTGCAGGGAGCGTTCGGCCGAAACCACACGGCCGGACGCTCCCTGAGTCAGTGCTCCCCCCACGAAGCACCATTTTCAAACGGGAAAGGTGAGATAGAAACGCCTCCTTCCTGATACTGGGACGGCCATTGGCCCGTCTCTTTTTTGAAAATTTTGGAAAAATAGTAGGGGTCGCTGTACCCGAGGAACTGCGCGATGTCCTTCATCCGCAGATCGGACTGCCCGACGATCATACGTTTGGCCTTCTCGATACGCAGGCGCGTCATGTATTCCGCCGGGCTGACCCCCTTGTGCCGGCGGAACACCTTGCTTACATAGGATGGGACAAAGCCGAACTCCTGCGACAGCATCGCGTTTGTAATGTTTTTGTTGTAATTTTGCTGTAAGTACCGTTCAATGTTGACGATGAGCTCCTTTTGCACCACTTTGCACTCGACGCCGTGGAAGTGGTCCAAAATCGCATACAGGTTCTCCGTCAAGTCTTTGGGCGTCATCGCGTTGGTAATGGCCTCGCTCATGTCAAGCTTCACGCCCGCCTTCATCGTGTGATAGATGCGCTGGTCGCAGATGATCACGTCGAGAAAACGGACAAACTCCATCTGCGAAAGCCGCCCCTCCACCGCGCGCTCGACGGCGGAGGCGACGAAGTTGCGCAGCAACCGGCTGTTTTGGTTCACCAACGCGTTTACAATGTCTTCGATCGGAAGATCGGCAACGGTGATCTTCGCTTTCTCCGCGACGGCAGCATCCCATAGGCACTGCGAGCGGCACAGTTTGATCTCGTTGTACATCCGTGCGCGCAGTGCCCGGATGATCGCGCCGACTTCTCCCATCGCCACCAGCGAGGAGAAGCCGCACAGCGTCACTGCCAGTGGGGCGGCCAGTTTGGTGAGCCGTGTAAAGATACCGTCCGCAAGGCGCTGCACCCGGTCGGACGGCACATTTTCGAGAACGATAACCCGCTCCGCCCGGACTTTGCCTTCGAAAATCAGTACGTGCTCCGTCTCGTGCAGCATCATGCCGATCAGCGCCTCAAGCAGAAAGCTCTCCCAAAAAACGGCGCCCGGCACCATTGTGTCGTTCGGCACCATCGGCCAGGCACCCACACAGGCCAGCAGCACCAGACATTTTTCTTCACTCGTATCCGACGGCGCCTCACCTCCCTGTATACTCCTTGAGAGGAGGTCTCGTTTCTTGCTGATCTCCCGCATGGCGCACATACCTTCCAACCGGCCGAGCAATTCGGACAGTTTTTCCCGGGAGACAGGTTTCAGCAAATAGTCGATCGCGCCGAGCCGCAACGCGGACTGGGCATAAAAGAAATCCTGATATCCGCTCAAGATGATCGTCAGACAATCCGGGTACAGGGTCCGCACTCGCTCCAGAAGCTGCAGGCCGTCCATGACAGGCATCTGGATGTCGGTGATCAACACGTCCACCCGTTCCTTGGCCAGACGGTTCAACGCCGCCTGCCCGTTGAGTTCACACCCGATCACGGAAAACTGCGGCGACGCCTGTTCGACCATCTTCTTAACGGCGCGTCCTATGGGCGGTTCATCCTCAACCAGCAACACTTTGATCATGTTTACCTCCGCAAATAGACACAATTGTCCCCGTCGGCTCGTTGCGGCCGATCGTACAACAGGCCCCTCCAAAAAACTTGAGTCGAATGATCGTATTGGCCAGTCCCAGCCCACCGATTTTCATATCCGTGTAATTGGCCGGCAGGTCCTTCGTATATTGTTGCACCTTTTTCTCAATCTCCAGCCGTTTTTCCTCATCGAACCCGCTGCCGTTGTCGGCGATGGTGATGCGCCAGCCATCCGGCGTGACGTGCGCGGACACATGGATATACCAGGGAGGCAGCACTCGTTTAAATCCGTGTTCAAAGCAGTTTTCGACGATGGGTTGCAGGACAAACCTTGCGATTGGGATGAAATCAAGCATCGGTTCCGCGTCGATACAATAGGAGAAATGCTCCTCATAGCGCAGCTTCATCAGGTCGAGATAATTATACAGATTTTCGATCTCCTGCCCAATGGTGGACGGCCGTGTGTCAGAGGAATAGCGCATAATTTCAGAGATTTTTGAACAGGTGCCGACGATCTCCTCATTGTCGATTTCCATGCCGATGCTGCTCAAAATCGAGAGAGAATTGAATAAAAAATGTGGATTCATCTGGGACTGCAGCGCCTGCAGATACGCCTTTTTCTCGTAGGCGATGGAATTCGTGAGCCGCCTCAGCATCGAGGAAAACGCCACGCTGAGCTCCTGCACCTCATCCATCCCTTCCGCCTTGCCGCCCCAGTCGGACGGAATGTTTCCGAAGGAGACTCCGCGCACCTTTTGGCTGAGGAGTACCAGCGGCCTGGTGATTCGTTTTGAGATCACATAGACCATCACAAGCAGCACGAGCAGGAGCACCACATCGCCGATCAGCAGAAAAAATAAAATGGATCGATAGGGTTGCAGCATGCTCTCCCGCCCCTGTGCCAATACGACCTCCCATCCGTACTGATCCACCGAGTACCGCGCGACGCTGTAGCTGCTGCTCGTCATCCTATCCCGAAATGAACTGTCCCCCGGGAAGATCTGCGCGCCCTCTCCGTCGAAAAGAAATACATGCAAATCGGACAGCGCGTCCGGTACGATGCGTCCGCTCAATTTTTCCTCCGACTGCTGGAGTTCGATGACGCCGTAGATCTCGCTTGAGTAGTAGTCGGTGATGGGCATCAAAAACGAGACGTAGCGCTCGGTGAACATCCCGGACCAGCGGTCCGGCTGCGGAGGCAGGATAAGAAATCGCTCCCCCTGCGCGGCAAAGACGTCGACCAGCGCCTGCCTGTCCGGATACACCGCACGGGTGATCGCCCGTCCGTCCGGCTTCGGGTCGATCGGCGCGCCGGAGTAAATGAAATCACCGTGTTGATTGTACACATTGATGCGCCAGATCGGCATGCTCGGCCCGTTGTGGGAGGCCAGGATGCTGGCGATATCGATCCGCGTGAGCACGTCGTCTTCGAAGTAATTGCCACTGTGTTGCTGCTTTTGCAAGGAGACAAAAATGTTCATGATTCGGTTGTCGCTCTTGATCTGCTCCGCCATCTTGGACATCTCATCCAAGTAGTCCTGCACTTGGGACGCCGTCTTCTCCGCGAGCTGCGCCAGATGGATCTCGGCGGTCTTCCGACTGATCTCCGCCACATAGCGGTAGGCGAACACCGACAGCGCAAGCACGATCACACTGAACACCAGGGAGTAACTGCCCATCAGCTTGCGTAGGAACCCGCCGCCCTGTTTTCGACTTTGCATGTTCACCTCCACCCATCATGTCCGACATTCCGTACCCGCGCGTCCCCGGCGCCGTTTGGGCGCCGGATCACAAAATCACATGGGGAATCTGCAACAGATCGGCCGTCTTGGCAAACAACGCCCCGTTGTGCCCGACCGACAGGGCAAAATGGTGCGTGGGCGCCTCGGCAAACCAAGCGTCCATATAGGCGTCGGGTGCCTTCGGGAACCGGACCGGCGTCTGCGTATTGCCGATCTGCATGATCGGACCGTCTGTGGCTTCCCCTTCGCTGATGATCAATTTCAGACGGCCGTCACGGGTCTGCGTACACCCGAGCAGCGTCACCGGGCCGCTTCTCACCTTGGCCTCCACCGAGACGCCAGAGCCCCGCTTCCCGTGGTAGAGCCCCATTCCGCGCAGAATGGGTTTGCCGTTCGAGATTGCGATGTGGAACGGACCGTCGTGCCCCACCAGGATCGTGCCGTTTGCGTAATCGACGATCACGATTTCGCAAAAACTCCCGCCCACGTTAAGCACGTCGCAGATCTTCATGGCGAGCGCCGTCTTCAGGTCGCCCTCACCCGCACAAGGAATCCCCCGGGCCGTGAGCAGCGAATGCCCCACGATGAATCCCGATTGCAGCCGCTCGTAGGCATTGTCGGCGGCGCCGTGGTAGTAATACGCGAGCGCGTCCAGGCCGTGAGCGCGTACCAGTTTCTCCTGCGCCGCCGCCACCAGACACGACCAGTCCATCTGCGCTTTTGTCGGCTTTCGGGCCAGCGGGTCCGCGTCTGAGTCTCCGCTGATCTGAAACATGGCCTGCACCTGCCGGTGTTTCTCCGCCCGCTCCTCCTGCGTCACCTGCGCCAACGCCTGGTCGAGGTCGCACATCTCAAGGATATCCACATGGATCCCGGTCTGCGCCTGCACCATCGTGAAATCGCTGTACAGGTCCAACATGCCGCTGTAGTTGTTCCCCAAAAACCCAAACCGGGCCCCGCGCAGCGCGCGCCTGACACTGGCCGCCCCGATGTACTGGGCAATCTCCTCCCAAGCGTGCCGCGCTTCCGGCCGGTGCGCCGACACCTCGTCCGCCACGGCCTCCGCCGGGTTCTCTGCGAGCCCCAGCAGGCCGTTCACCACGCGGTACCGAATGCCGGCGCGGTGCAGGGCGTTTGTGAGTTCCGGCACGGAACAGCCCGCACACTGGGCAAGCCACTCCCCCGTCGTTGTTCCGGCGTAGTCGAGCTGGGGCGCCGGCTGCAAATTTAAGATCACAACGGGCGCGGGACATGCCTGATGCACTGGCAGCACGCTGTCGCTGGTCACATAGGTCGCGTTGTGGCAGAAGACGATATCCACATGCCGTTCCGCGAAAAATGCTCCCGCTCGCAGGCCGGAATCGGCGTCTTCTACCAGACCGAAGTTGTACACCTCGCCGCCGCAAGCCGTCATCTTTTGTTCAATGAATTTTCCATATTTTTCTAATCTTGCCCGCATGCCCGAGAACTGAGCCCAGTAAGCCTTGAGGCCCACCGAATATAGCCCCACACGGACGACGGGATGCGGTTTGATGTTGTCTCTCATATTTGACTCGCCTCTTTACATTTGTAATCTTTTCTCTTATAATAGATGGTGTGAGGGCCGGCACTTTGTCCGCCTATGGCGCGGTCTGTCTGCGAGATATGGGGCGCCTTTTATTGTCTCAATGGATCTTCATCGACAGACATCCTATCCGCCCGAAAAGGAGTGGCATCATGCGAAATTACATTCGATACGCCGCGCGCCTTCTCCCCTGGTTGCTGGTTCTGACCTCCTGCCGGGGCAACGGCGTCGTACCCACGGATACCCCCGCACCTACACCGACGCCCAAACCCCCGATATATGCGCTGATCGTCAAAGAGAAAACCAACCCCTATATGTTAAAAATGTACGAGGGCTTTGCCGCGGCCTGCGAGGAAATCGGCGCCGTGCCCATTTTCGAGGGACCTAGCGCCTACACGGCAAACGCGCAGATAGAGATCATCGAACGGCTGGTCGACGCGCGTTCCGTCGACGCCATCGCCATCGCCGCCAATGACGCCGACGCGCTGGAACCCTCGCTGCAGGCGGCCATGGCAGCCGGCATCAGCGTCCTCTCCCTGGACTCCTCCGTAAACCCCGGCAGCCGGATGACACACATCCAGCAGGCGAGTCCCGAACTCATCGGCCGGGTGCTGATCCAGGCGGCCTGGAGCATGACCGACGGCCACGGGAAAGTGGGGCTCATCTCATCCACTCTCTATGCCACCAACCAAAACCTCTGGATCTCCTGGATGCTGAAAGAGATCGAGGAAAATCCTCTGAAATACCGGGATTTTGAATTGCTGCCGGTACTGTACGGTGACGACGATCCCGACAAATCGACCGAGGCCGCCCTGTCTCTCCTGCGGACGCACAGCGATCTCAAAGCCATCATCACCCCCTCCGTCGTCGGCATGCTGGCGGTGGGCCGTGTGCTGGAGACCCGCTCGCCCGATGTGGTCTTCACCGGCCTCGGGCTCCCCTCCGAGATTGCGTCGTTTATCCGGAGCGGACACTGCCCGTGGATGTATCTCTGGAATCCAATCGACATCGGATATCTGGCGGCCTGGTCGGCCCATGCGCTGCACGCCGATGAAATCACCGGGGCGGTGGGAGACATCCTGACAGCCGGCCGCCTCGGGCAGCGGTTCGTGACGGTCAGCGCGGACGGCGGCACCGAGATCCTTCTCGGAGACCCCGTCAAATTCGACAGCGACAACATCGGAGAGTGGGAACTCGTCTACTGAGAGTTCGGCGGACGGCAAACCTTGAGGTCCGCCGATAGGCTGACGCACTGTCTGGCCTCCGCCACGCCGCCAAACTCCCCTCCCGTGATCATTTGGGCCAGCAAGTTTCCTACGGCCGTGGCCTCCGTGGGGCCCGCCAGCACCGTCTTGCCCGTGCGCCGTGCCGTGAGCGCGTTTAGATAGGCGTCTTTGGCGCCCCCGCCGATAATGTGGATGTCTCGGAAGGTGCGCCCCGTCAGCGTCTCCAGGGCCTGCGCGGTCTGCCCGTAACAGACGGCGAGGCTGTTGTAGATCACAGCGGCCAGCGCGCCCGGCGTCTGAGGAACCGCCTGCCCGCTCTCGGCACAGCAGCGCGCGATCTCTCCCGACATGTTCTCCGGCGACAAAAACCGGTTGTCGTTGCAGTCGACGAGAGATGTGATCGTCTCCCGAGCCGCCATCTCGCTGAGCGCGTCGAAAGAGTAGGCGCCGCCCAGTTCCCGGCCGACGCATTGCAGCATCCAAAGGCCCATGATATTTTTGAGGAAGCGGTATGTCCCTCCGTAGCCGCCCTCGTTTGTAAAGTTGTGCGCCCGGCTCTGGGGCGAACAGTCCGGCGCGGCGCGCTCCGTGCCCATCAGCGACCATGTCCCGGAACTGATGTAGAGTACATCTTGCCCCGACGCGGGTACCGCCAGTACGGCCGATCCGGTGTCGTGGGTCACAGGCGCCACCACCGCGCAGCCGTATCCCACCGCCGTCCGTACGGCGGGCGTCAGCGTCCCGAGTTCTGTCCCGGGCGGGACGATCTCTTGGAAGATATCCCGCGGGTACCCGCACGCGGCGATCAGCTCGTCGTCCCACTGTCTCCGCGTGGCGTTCACGAGCTGCGTCGTCGTCGCGTTTGTGTACTCGGTCTTGCGCGCGCCGCAGAGCAGAAAGTGAAAATAGTCGGGGAGCAGCAACAGGCATCTCGCCTTTTGCAAGTGCTCTTCCCGGCTGTTTTTGACGGCCATCAACTGGTAGATCGTGTTGAAGATCTGCTTTTGGATCCCGGTTCTTCGGTACAGTTCCTCCTCGGACATCCGCCGTGCAACCAGCGCGTCCATGCCGTTTGTACGGGTGTCTCGGTAGCTGACGGGGCAGCCTAGCACCTGCCCCGTCCCGTCGAGAAGGACGAAATCGACGCCCCAGGTGTCGACCCCGACACTCACCGGGACTCTTCCCATCTCTCCGCATTTTCTCATGCCGGCCAGCACCTCGGCAAACAGGGCGTTAAAATCCCAGCAGCACATGCCGTTTTGGCGCAGAAGGTTGTTCCGGAAGCGGTGGATCTCCTCAAACACGAGACGGCCGTCCTGTTTATATCCCAGGACATGACGCCCGCTGGAAGCGCCGATGTCGACGGCCAGATAATATCGCATGACACAAGCCTCCCGTCGCGTCCGGCCGCCCGGCCGGACCTTCTGTTTTTGAAAAAAGTGCCCGGCAGAAAATGTCGGCACACGGCCGGAACCGGGCGCGGACGTCACGCCGACGTTTCGTCAAAGAGCGCCCGGGCATAGGCGCCAAGTACCGCGACACGCCGGGCGAGATCGCCGGTGCCCGCCAATAGACCGTCGTCCAGTCCCTTTGTCGTGCGCGCCTCGTGCCCGATGAGCGCCCAAGCTGCCTCGTAGAGGTGTGCGAACGCCGGCTCCGCCAGTTTCTCGCAGACAAAGCTCTGGCGCGGCTGGTTGATGTCCTCGCCGGAAATCTCAAAGAGACCGTGCCGCCGGCAGAGCGCTTGCACCCGCGCAAGCTGCCGGGCCGTATTGCGGGAGGGCATGTAAGTCACCGCCGCAAATCCCAGTGACGGCAGCGCCGCCATCAATTCGTCGAGATACTCGTCCTCGAAATTTTGGTCCTTTTTATCGCCCGTCGCCGAACCGCGCACATCCCCCAGGTAAGGGTACGCCAACACGATCCGGTGCGCCCGGCAGAAAACCGCGAGGGTTTCGACGGGCGGGCACTCCTCCCCGACCGGCAGATAGAACCGCTCGACGAGGGATGCTTTCAACACGCCCAGCAGATCGTAGTTCCGATAGGGCTGCCGCGCATCGGCCAGCGCAGTCCGCTGCGCGGCCCCGAGCGGCAAGTGCAACGTGCGCTCCACCACCGCGGCAGGATCCTTTTCTTCCAATATTTTACTACTCAAGGCATACAAAATATGTCGCTCGGTGACACTACCGCCCGTATCGGCCTCGGAAAGCGGCCGGACCTCTTTGTCGTAGTCCAGCCGAAGACCCTCCGGCAGCATGGCATTGAGGCGCGGTACCATGGCGCGGTTGCGGCGCTCCCGCGCCGCTGTGTACGGCGCCATGAAGGCCGCCACCGCGTCAAAACAGCCGTGCGGAACTCCATGCAGCGCCGCGTAAGAGATGCCGATTTGATCCGGGTTGTTGGTGCGGCGGCGGCCAAACGGTGTGCCGGCCATGCTGGTGCGGCACTCAAGCCCAATGGTAACCGGCATAGCAAAGCTCTGACCTGCCGCCAAAAACTCCCGCGCACCGCCGATGGTGTCGTGGTCCATGAGCCCCGCCGTACAGAGACCGGCCTGCGCCGCCTTCCACACCGCCGCCGCGGGCGAATAAGGCGAAAAACTGTAGATGGTGTGGATGTGGTTGTTCGTAAAACGCGTGCGGACCGGCGCCGGCGCCCGGGCCGCCGCCTGCGCGGCGCGCAGCCGCTCCGCCGCGGCGGGCGCGTTCAGTCCCGGCCAGATTTCCTTTTCCATCGTGTCCCTCATCTCAGCATGTTCTGTCCGCCCGTAACGGGGATGGCCTGTCCTGTTTCGTACACTTGCTCGACGCAGTACAGGATGGCCCGTGTCACGTCGAGCGGCTGGCAGCCCCGATTCATCGGCACCTTGCTCTCATAAAAACGGCGCACATCTTCCGCCGTCCGCGCGCCCGGCACCTTGCCCGCTTTCAGATACTGCGTGAACAGACCGTGCTCCGGGTCTGCCCAGAGCGGCCCCTCGAAATAGTTGCCGGGGCAGATGGCGTTGACCTTGATGCCGTCTTCCACCAATTCTTTGGCAAAACTTTGTACCAGTCCGATTCCGCCAAACTTGCCGCCCGCGTACGCAAAGTTTTTTTTGGAGCCCTCGAGGCCCGATTTGGAGTTGATCTGGATGATGTCGTAACTCCGCTCCGGATGCTGCGCGCGCTGCGCGCGCATGGCGCGCGCAGCATACTTGACGCAGAGGAAAAACGCCGTATAGTTGACGTGCGTCATCCGCTCAAAAATCTTAAGATCCATGTCCTCCAGTCCTCCCGATTGGAGGATGCCGGCGTTGGAAATGAATACATCCAGCCGTCCGAACCGCGCCATCGTCTCCCGCACCAGCGCTTCGACCTCCGTCTCGGCGCCCACGTCGACGCCGATGGCAAATTCCCCCAGGCGCGCCGCCGTCTGCTCCGCCAGCGCGCGGTTGCGGTCGGCGATGATCACGCGCGCACCTTCCGCTTTCAAACATTCGGCGATGCCCTCGCCGAAGCCCTGCGCCGAACCCGTGATGACGCATACTTTGTCTTTCAGCCTGTTCACGCGCTTTCCTCCTTGTCAACTCGGCATTAAAGAGTTCCTAAGCGGGTCCCTCTCATCACATCAGCCGGGCAGCGGACGGCCGTGCGCCAGCAGCCAGGCCTCCGCCTCCGCATGCCACAATCCGCCGTGCCGCTCGACGATCGCGCCAAGGGCGGGGCTTATCCGCCGCCCCACCTCGTCTACGGCGGTGAGCGGCAGTGACAGATGCGTGTAGATCAACTTCTTTCCACCCGGGATTTCCGGCAGCCGTAACGTCGTGTCGACCACGCAGTCGAGGCCCCCCACATGGGTGATCATCGCCGCGGGGTTCAGCTTGCCGCCCGCCATCATCGCGAGCGCCTCCCGCATGTCGTCCGTATTGCCGCCGGAGTTGCCCGCCACGTGCGTCGCCATGTAATGTACGTTGTAGAAGTTAAACCGCGCCGCGAAAGCGGGGTCCGTCGGCCCCGCAAAGAAATTCAAGCAGCCGTCATACGCGAGGATCGCGTCCGCCTGTTCCACCACGGGCGCGACGGGTGCGTACACAAATACGTCGTCAAACCCGCGTCCGTCCTCCGTTTGCGCCCGCAGGGCGCCCGGCACGTCCGGCACGTCCTTTGTATTTAAATAGCGCAGCACGACCCCCTGCCGGCGGGCCTCGTCCGGCGGATACAGCGCCGCCGCGCGGGTGAGCCGCGCCTCGTCGATGTCCGTCACCATCAGGAGTCCCGGTCGCCGGTCGCTGTGGAGCGCGTAATCAATCGCCCCCAGCCCCATCGGCCCGACCCCTGCCAGCAGCGCCATGTTCCCGCCGGCGCGGATACCCATCTGATGTTCGTACGAGCCCGGCGCCGTGTGGTAGTTGACGTGAAACCCCCCCACAATACAGCTGGCCGGCTCCGCGAGACTCCCCATGAAGAACGCGTCGCCCTCGTATTTCAGCAGACAGTTCCGCTCCATCACTACGGCCGGGAGAATTACATAGGTGGCGTCGCCGCCAAGATAGGGAAACGAATAGCCCGGCGCGGCATGCACATTGCCGGGGTCACTCAGCGCCGGCTGAATTGAAAACTTCTCCCCGGGACGAACCAGATCCCGCCACTTGGCGCCCACTTCACAGATAGCCCCGCAGAACTCATGGCCGATGATGACAGGACGTTCGCCCACATCCGCCGGCACACGCTTGTGCGCCGCCCCCTGCTCCGCCGCCTTATGAGACGACATGCACACGCTGTCCGAGACGATCTTCGCCAAAATCTCATCATCCCGGATCGGCGGCAGCACAAAGCGCTCCAGTCTCAGGTCCCGTCTGCCATACAGGCGCACAGCCGTTGTCTCCATCATCTTCCCTCCCTTGCGGGCCGGGTACGACGCCCGGTCCGCGTATGTGCGGTGTGAGAGCCCCTGTGTATACAGCACCCTTATATGCCGAGCCGTTCGCGGCGCATTTTCTCGCCGGTGGCAAAGCTCATCCCCGGTGTGTGCCCGGGGAGCGGCACAATCTTCTGGTGAATGGCGTCCAGGATCCAGAAGGCTTGCGGGTAATACCAATCTTCCAGCTCCGGGCAAGGCGCGATGACGTTCGGCGCCCCCACCACCACCGGCGGCCCGTCCAGGTCGTCGAAACAAAATTCCGTGATATTGCGCGCCATGTCGTTCAGATGGCTGCCGCGTTCACACGCGTCCGACACCAGGACGATCCGCCCTGTTTTTTTGACGCTCTCGGCCACGGGCGCGTAATCAAACGGCACCAAGCTTCGTGCATCAATGACCTCGGCCGACAGTCCGTATGTCTCCTGCAGCACGTCGGCCGCCTGCATCGCAGCATACAACGACGCCCCCACCGACAAAATCGTCACATCCGTGCCCACGCGTTTCACGTCCGGCAATCCCAACGGGATCTCGTACGCCTCCCGTGGCACGCCCCCCTCGTGGAACCGCTCGCCCATGTCGTAGAGCTTCTGACTCTCAAAAAACACCACGGGGTCGGTACCGTTCAGCGCCGCCGTCATCAACCCCTTGGCGTCATACGGCGTGGCCGGGAAACACACTTTCAGCCCGGGAATATGCGCCGCCAGACTCGTCCAGTCCTGCGCGTGCTGAGCCCCGTATTTCGACCCCACCGAGACGCGCAGCACCACCGGCATCTGCAGCGCACCCGCACTCATCGCCTGCCATTTGGAGAGCTGGTTGAACACCTCGTCGCCCGCCCGTCCCAGAAAGTCACAGTACATGAGCTCTGGCACGCATCGGCCGCCCATCAGGCCGTAGCCCACGGCCGCCGCCACAATGGTACCCTCCGAGATCGGCGTGTTGAAAAAGCGGTGGTAGGGCATGGACTCCGTTACGCCGCCGTAGACACCGAACGCGCCGCCCCAGTCTCGGTTGTCCTCACCGAAGGCGATGAGTGTCGGATCCTCGTAGAACTTGTCTAAAATGGTCTCGAAGAGCGCGTCGCGTATGCTGTACTGTCGGATCTTGCTGACCGGCTTTCCGTCTGATCCTATCTCGGAACGCACCTTGTCCGCCAGTTTTTTCAGCCGGCTGTTGGTCTCCTTTGGCGCCAGCGCTTCCGGTTCGCCGTCCGCCATCTTGCGTTTTGTCTGATTGGAGAACATGTACTTTCGAATGGCGTCCGGTTCCGCCATCAGGTCCATGCGGGGCGACACGTTCTCGTCGATCGCCAGCTTCATGATACGGGTAATGCGCGCGCGCAGCCCGGCCTCCGTCTCCTCCAACGCGCTCACGCCGCTCAACCCCGCGCCCGTCAGCTCCTGTTTGAAAGCCGCGATGGAGTCCACCGCCTGCCAGGCCTCGATCTCCTCTTTCGTGCGGTACGACGACGAGTCGGTCGCCGAGTGCCCGACGTACCGATAGGTAACGGTGTCGAGCAACACCGGGCCCTCTCTATTTTCCAATATTTTCTTTTTTCGGGTGAAGGCGTCGATGACCGCCAGCACATTGTATCCGTCCACGCGTTCGGCGTGGAGCTGTGTGGGCGAGAGACCCGCTCCGATACGTGCCAGGACATCGTAAGCCATCGTCTCCCCAGACGTCTGGCCGCCCATGCCGTAAGCATTGTTGAAGACATTGAAGATAAGCGGCAGTCCGCCTTTCATGTCGCCCTCCCAGAGCTGCGTAAACTGACCCTGCGCCGCGAAGTTGAGCGCCTCCCACACCGGCCCGCAGCCCAGCGATCCGTCGCCGATGTTGCACACCACCACCCCGGGTTTGCGGTTTACCTTGTTGTACAGCGCGGCCCCCACGGTGATGCCCGCCGAACCCCCGACAATGGCGTTGTTCGGATAGATGCCAAACGGCGTGAAGAATACGTGCATCGAGTTCCCAAGGCCCCCGGTAAACCCGTTCCGACGCCCAAACAACTCCGCCATGAAGCCGTACAGCAAAAAGTCCAGCGCCACGTCGCGCACCTGCCCGGATGTGTTGTGTGCTTCCACCGCCGACAGCAGCGCTCCGCCCATAAAGCGCTTCATGATGTCATAGAGCTCATCTTCCGGCAGATTTTTGATCGCCGCGCAGCCCTTGGCCAGCACTTCCCCGTGGCTGCGGTGCGACCCGAAGATGACGTCGTCTTTCGTGAGTGTGTACGCCATGCCAACGGCACCGGCCTCCTGCCCCACGTACAGATGCGCCGGTCCGGTATAGACGTATTCGACGCCGCCGTACTGCTTCACCGTGCGTACGGAGTACAGCATCGTCTCAAATTCGCGAATCAGATACATGTCTCGGTGCAGCCCCAGGAGATCTTCCCTTGTGTACGCCTTTGCCGCCTCCGCAAACGGCGTGCTGTATTGGTTGAGCGGGATAGGTGCAAATGTCAGCATACTCGCTGCACGCACTTTGGCCGGGTCGACAAACAATGATTTTGGCATATGGCTTTGTTCTCCTTTTCTGTGCCCGGGTGGCTGTCGGCGGGCGTGGTGATTGACAGGTGGTGGGCAAGTGGATTTGATCAGGCTTCGAACAGCGTTTCGCGCAAAATCTCGCCCACTGTGGGGTGGGGAAAGATGACTTTTTTGAGCGCCTCGATAGGTACTTCGCGCCCCATCGCCAGCGAAACTGTGGAGATAATCTCGGAGCACGGATTGCCCAGCATATGTACGCCCAGCAGCCGCTGCCCCAGCAGCACCAATTTGCAGAGCCCGTCTGCTCCCTCGTTTTCCGCTACAAAGCGTCCCGAATAACGCATCGACAGCTTCACCTCTCGGGCCTCGTAACCCTTGGCCCGCGCCGTCTCCAGCGTCTCGCCGCAACCCGCCGCCTCCGGATTTGTGTACAGCACCGAGGGAATCGCTCCGTACTCCATCCTGTCCCGGCGCCCCAGCATCGTGTTTACCGCCACCTCGGCCTCCCGATACGCCGTGTGCGCCAGCATGGACTTGCCGTTGCAGTCCCCTGCGGCGTACACGCCGGGGACATTGGTCCGCATCTGCTCGTCTGTTGCCACTGCGCCGCGCTCCGTCGCCACACCCAGCGTCTCAAGACCGACGCCTTCCGTAACGGCGCGCCGGCCCACGCTGCACAGCGTCACCTCGGCCCCCAGCGCGTCGATGGACCGCACGCGCGCCCCCAAGGCAAAGGACACGCCCTTTTTCTCATAGATCTTCTGCAGCATCTCAGAGATCTCCCGGTCCGTCGGTCCGGCGATCTTGTCTAGCATCTCGTACACCGTGACCTTTGTCCCGATGGAATTGAACACGCTGGCCATTTCGAGCCCAATGATGCCCCCGCCGATGACGGCCAGCGTCTTCGGCACGGTCTCTAAGTCGAGGATCTCACGGTTCGTCAGCGCCCGTTCGATGCCCTCGACCGGTGGCCGTATCGGTTCCGAGCCGGTCGCGATGAGCACCTGCCGTCCAATGCGGCCGCCCACGCGAAAGCCGCCCTCCGCGCGCGCCTCCAGCGCCGCCGCCTCACGCACCACGGTCACGCCATGTTTCTTCAGTTTCGCCTCGATGCCCGCCACGTTGGCTCTCACCACCCGATTTTTTCGGGCGATAACCGCGGCGTGATCGTAGTCGGCTCGCGGTACCGTGACACCGTATTTGTCCGTCTTTGTGTAATCGTAGAGTTTCGCGGCGTGGAGCAATGTCTTGGATGGGATACATCCCTCGTTGAGACACACCCCGCCGAGCGCCCGCTTTTCAAACAGGCAGACCGTCATCCCCGCGGCGCCCGCACGCTCCGCCGCAAGATACCCCGCCGGTCCGCCCCCCAACACGATCAAATCAAACATGTCCGTCCTCCTTCATCGCCCCAGCAGCAGGCTGAACTGCTCCAGATTCCGGCACAGCGCCTGCAGAAAGCGCGACGCCGGCGCGCCGTCCACCGCCCGGTGGTCGTAGGTGAGCGAGAGTGTGACGGCCGGGTAGCTCCGCAGCGTCCCCGTCTCCGTCCGCACGCGTTCCGTCACCGCACAGACACCCAAGATACCCGTCTGCGGCGCGTTTAGCACAGGCGTGAAGCTCTCCACGCCAAACATACCAAGGTTCGAGACCGTAAACGAGCCGCCCGTGAGATCCTCCGGCGCGACGCGTCCGGCGCGCGCGTCCGCGGCCAGCTGCTTGACGCACCGACTGAGTGCCCGCAGCGAGAGGGTGTCGGCTTCCCACACCACCGGCACCAAGAGCCCCCGCGGCGTGTCCACCGCACAGGCCAAGTTGACATGCGTAAACACCCGAAGCGAGTCTTCCATAAAATGGGAATTTAATTCCATGTGCTCCGGCAGCGTCCGCGCGACGGCATAGAGGATCATGTCCGTCAGTGTGACGGCGCTCATCTCCTCCGATGCCTTGCACAGCGCCCGGTACGCGAGCAGTGCCGTCGCGTCGAACGAAGCGTTGTGCGTGAGCTGCGCCGTGCTTTGCAGCGAATCGTACATGTTCCGGGCAATGCGTTTTCGCAGGTATGTAAGCGGCCTATCCTCATACCCGGCGCCGGCCTTCGGCGCGTCGGCCGCGGGCGCCGGTTGGGCGGACGTCTCGCCCGATTCGATCAGCGCGCGCACGTCTCGTTCGATGACGCGCGCCTCCGGCCCCGTCGGCCGGGCCTCGGCTGCGTCCACCCCCGCCTTGTCGGCCAGACGGCGCGCGCGCGGCGAGATTTTCGCGCCGCGCGCCGTACCGGCGGCATTTTCCGCGCCGACAAACGCCGGCGCGGCCAGTTTCGTTGCGGCCGGCGCATTCGGGGCGCTCGACGTCTCCGTCGGCACAGTCGGACTGCCAATCGCCTCCGCCTCGGGCACGGCCTCTCCGGGCGCGCCGATGGCGCACAACGGCGCCTTGATCAGCTTCTCTTCGCCCTCCTCACACCAGATGGCCAATACCGTGCCCGCCGCCTCTGCCTCCACGTCGAAGGAGGATTTGCCTGTCTCCAACGTGAACAGGATATCCCCCATTTTGACCGCATCCCCTACACGTACATGCCACGCGGCCAGCACCGCGCTCTCTTCACTGACGCCTATTTGCGGTAGCCGTATGATTGTCGCCATCATCAATTCCTCCTGTTTGGGCGCCCATCGCCTCCGTGCGTGTCTCGGGCCACCGACTTCCGGTATGCCTCGCTCTCCCAACCGTCGATGAACTGCTTGGCCGCGTCACTCATCGGGACAAGCCGGATACCCCGGGCGTCGGCCGTCTCATAGAGGTAGACGACGGCCGTCAGCAGTTCTTCCAGCGCCAGAGCCTCCGTCTTCCCCATCCGATACACCCCCGCCAACACCTCCTCCGGCTGATGGGCGAGGTAGACAAGCTGATCCGGATACAGGCAGCTCTCCATGAGCCGGGCACGGCCGTAATCTTTCCGGTGCGCCGCGAGGAACGGCGTGGCGGACCGGTAGAGATTTTCCCCCTCCTCTTGGAGAGAGACGGCCGGGTAGTCCGGCGCCCGGAACCAGTTTTTTAACGCCGCGCAGACCGCCTCGTGCCGACACAACGCCTCCGACGCCGTCGGCCCCGAGGCGATCAACCCGTGATTTTGCAAAAAGATCAGATGCTGCCCCGCCGGGTTGTGCGCCACGGCCCGGCGGATGGCAAACGAGAGCCGCGCGCCGGGGTCCACATAGGGAACAAAACAATAGGGGATGTCTGCCAGCGCCTCGCGCAAAATCTCTTCGGGCCGCTGCGCGCAGCACGCCAGATTCGCATACACCGTGTGCGTGTGCGCCACATAGGTGTCGAGCAGAGCGTGCGCACCGGCCTCCACCGACGGCCGCAGGGGCGTTTCGCCCTCCCACGTCACGGTGTGCGCCTTGGCCACGCCGGCGCCGCGCGGCTCCGCCTCGTCCCCCAACGCGGCCGGATCCGTCTCCTCATAAAACGCCGCCACCGGCGGATAGCGCAGCAGGGCGTAGCCCCGCCGGGGCGTGATGTCGTCCAGACGAAACCCGGAGGCCTTGACCGCCATCAGCCCGTCGGACAGTTTGACAGAGGTATTACCACCACCGCCCTGGACATGTTCCGGCCGGCCGATCCGCGCCGACATGTCGGCAAATGCGGCGAGCGCGCGCCGGTGCGTCTCCCAAAAGATCTCTCTGTCCATCGACTACCCCCTTTTGCGCAACACTGTCTGTTCGTACGCTTGCACTTCCGAGAACCAAGCGGCACCCACCGGCACCCGGCTGCGCGTGCACCACTCGTCCCACACCGCTCCGAACGGGAATGTCTTCAGCTCCTCTTGAAGCATCAGGAGCTCCGTAAAACGGTTCTCCTCCTGGAGCGTCCGCAGGTATCCGGCCGGCTCCAACAAGGCCAGCAGCAACGCCTTTTGCATATTGCGCGTGCCGATGACCCAGGCCGCGATTCGGTTGATGGACGCGTCGAAGAAGTCGAGACCAATCAGGACCCGCTCCAGCGCGTCGTTGCGCACGATCTCTCTGGCGATTTCCCGCACTTCGTCGTCCAGCCGCACCACATGGTCGGAGTCCCAGCGCACCGGCCGGCTCACATGGAGCGGCAGCTTGTCGAAAAAGGTGAGCATGCTGGAGATCTTGTCGCTGATCATCTCCGTCGGATGATAATGCCCGCTGTCAAGCAAGTTGTACACACCCGGCCGGCCGGCGGCGTAGCCGATGCAGAACTCACTGCTGCCCACTGTGTACGCCTCCAGACCGATGCCGAACACCTTGCTCTCCACGCTGTCGACGACGCCCGGCAGGGGCTCCTCAAAGATACGGTCCAAGCTCTCCCGCAGCCGCAGGCGCGGCCCCAACCGATCGGCGGGGGTGTCCTTGTATCCGTCCGGTACCCAGATGTTGTTGAGCACTGGCATACCCAACGCCCCCGCGATGTGGGACGCGATGCGGCGGCAGGCGACGCCATGCCGCACCCAATAGTCGCGCACCGCCCTGTCCGGACTGGACAGCGTGAGGTTCTCCCGCACCATGGGGTGGCTGAAGAAGGTGGGGTTGAAATCGATTCCGAGGCCGCGCGCACGGGCAAAATCCACCCACTGCGCAAAGTGTTCCGGCTGCAGCGCGTCCCTGTCTGCCTGCGCGCCGTCGAAAATCGCATAGTTCGCGTGCAGGTTGATCCGCTTCTTCCCCGGAATCAAGGAGGCGGCCTTGTCGAAGTCGGCCATCAGCTCTTCCGGGTTCCGAGCCCTGCCCGGATACTGCCCCGTGGTCTGGATGCCGCCCGACAGCACGCCTCCGGTATGTTCAAATCCGATGACGTCGTCCCCCTGCCAGCAGTGGATGCTGATGGCCGTGTCCGACAATGTCCGCAGTGCCGCCTCGGTGTCTACGCCTACGCCGGCGTAGGCATCCTTTGCCTTCAAATATTCACTCATCCAGATATGCTCCTTCTTTATCGAAATGTGGGCCGCGCATCGCACCAGCGGGCCTCGATGATATTACCCGGCACGCTGCCGGCCTTTCTTCAATTTTATTGTATCTCCTCCTGAAAAGAGAAACTAGGACGTAATTTTCAAAATAATCACGTCCTAGTTTTATATCCGAGCGTGGAGCGGGCTGTGAGCCTGTCGTGCCGACCACTACATGACCTGGCTGCGGTACGTTTTTGGGTCCATACCAAACTGCCGGTAGAACGCGTGATAAAAGTAGCTGCTGTTCTCGTAGCCGACCAGAGAGATGATGGCGTGAATCGACAGATCCGTCGTCTTCAGCAGGTCGGCTGCCTTGGTCAGACGCTTCTGGCGCAATAATTCCCGAAACGTTGAGCCGGTTGACTTCTTCACCAGGGAACTGAGGTACGCCAGCGAGACGTGATAGGCCTCCGCCATCGCCGTGAGGGATGTCATATGGTAATTTTCTTCGATCTCCTGCAACACATTCAGCACAAGACTGTTGTCCGTCTGCTTGTCGGGGAAGGCGAGCCGCCCTGTATAGTTCAGCAGCTGCAAAAAGAGCAAGCCCATCGTGACTTCCGTGATGCGGCGGTTGTTCGGCTGCCGTTCCAAAATGCTCCACACCAGATTTTCCATGAGATTTTGGATAGGCTGGATGTCGGACACCACAAAGTGCAGGTAGTCGATGTCGCTGCTCTCATGCTGCAGACAACCGGCCAAAAACCGACCCAGCACGTTATGAGAGCCAATCATCTCAAACGTCGTGTTGAAAAACTTCGGCAGTACGAGAAAGTTGATCGCCACATCCCAAAACTCGGCCCGTTTGATAGAGTGGGAGACATATTGGTTGAGAAACAGCAGTTCCCCATCTTTGAGGTGGATGGGCAGACGCCCGTTCAACATGTGTCTTGTACTCCCGCTGCACATGTACATGATCTCGACATAATTGTGCGTGTGCTCAGGAAAATCCGCGAAACGGGTATGAGGCCGAAAGGCAATCAGCTTCCCGCTCTCGATCATCTTGTCACTCAAAATGACAAAATTGCTGCTGGAGGAATAGATCGAGCGGTCGATGGCCTCGCCGCTCCGCAATCGCTGTTCCTCCTGAGTGACCCGGCCCAGTTTCGTCAGCAATTTAAAATCCATCCGCGTCTCACCCTCCTGCCACCACACGGGCAACTTCTTCGGGCGCGATGTTGTACAGTGCATCGGCAAAGCCTGTCGCCCGCAATCGGGCCAACAGGTTCGCCTTGTCGTATTTGCACCCGACCAGCGTCTGGCACAAACCGTCCACATCCACCGCGCTGAAAAAATCCCCGCACAGGGCGAGCTTCGTGATCGTCTCGCCCGTCACATCGACATGGGCCTCAAGGACCCCCCCCGCAAGGCGTTCGGACCGAACAATCCGGCACGCCGGTGAACGTCCATAGATCTTCTCGCGGTCCCGAAAATGCTCGGTCTCCTTCTGAACGCGCACCCGGTCCTCCTCTGTCAGCGCGCAAACCCCGCCGTCCTGCAGAATTCCGGCAACCATCGCCTCTTTAAATGCCGGCGCGTCCATGGCAGACAGACAGGTCGAGAGATTCATCACCCGCTCACGCACCGAGCGGATTCCTTTGGTCTGTATCTTACCCCCGTCCACCGCCGTGCACGCCTCCATCTCCGCAATGTCGGTGTCAAAGAGGAGCGAGCCGTGGTGCAATACATAGCCTCTGGTGACGTACTGGGCGTTGCCGGAACATTTTTTCCCGTCCACCATCAGGTCGTTGCGTCCAGTGAAGCGCACGTCCACCCCCAGACCGCGCAGCGCGCCGGCCACCAGCTGCGTATACCGCTGAAACGAGATGCCCCGCGCGGCGGCCGGCTCGATGAAGCTGAACTGCCAGCCGCCCATGTCGGTGTAAATGGTTCCGCCGCCCGAGAGGCGGCGCACCAGGTGCACGCCGCGCGCCCGCACATAGGGCAGGTTGACCTCCCGGTAAATGTTCTGGTGACGACCCAGCATAACGGTAGGCCGTGTGCGCCAAAAGAGAAAGACTGTCTCCGCCAGCCGTTTCTCCGTCAGCAGGTACGATTCCAGCGCGAAGTTCTCATACGGGTCCACACTGTCCGTCTCTATGTAGATCAAGACAGCGCCTCCTGCCCTCGCAGCGCTTCCTCCGCGCGGTAAGAGCTGCGCACCAGCGGCCCGCTGACGACATAGGCAAAGCCCTTGTCTTCGGCCATGCGCCGGTAGTCTTCAAACTGTGCGGGGGACACATAGGCCTGCACCGCCAGATGCCGCTCGGAGGGACGCAGATACTGCCCCACCGTGAGGATATCGCAACCGGCCGCCCGCAGGTCGTCCATCGCCTCGGCCATCTGCTGCTCGGTCTCCCCCAATCCGACCATGAGACCGGACTTCGTGCGCACCCCGGGGCAGTGCCGCTTGGCATGGGTCAGCAATGCGAGGGAGCGCGCGTAGTCCGCACCGGGACGCACCGCCGAGTACAGGGCCCGCACTGTTTCAAGGTTGTGGTTCAGCACATCGGGCCGCGCTGCCAAAACAGTATCTAAGTCCCGTATCTGCCCTCCAAAATCCGGCACCAACAGCTCCACCGTTATGTCCGGGTCCGCCGCGCGCAGGGCGCGGACCGTAGCGGCAAACTGCGACGCCCCTCCGTCCGTGAGATCGTCCCGCGTGACGCTCGTCACCACCACATGCCTGAGCTGCAGTGCACGCGCCGTCTCCGCCAGACGACGCGGCTCCTCCGGGTCCGGCGGCGCGGGGACGCCGTGGACAACGTTGCAAAATCGGCAGTCACGCGTGCACAGATTGCCGAGGAGCATAAAAGTGGCTGTCCGCCGCCCGTAGCAAGCCCCCAAATTGGGGCAGTTGGCCTCGTCGCACACCGTGTGCAAACCCTGCTGTGCCATGAGGGCGCGGATCTCCGCCGTGGCCTGCGGCCTGTAGACAGAACGGATCCAATCCGGTTTGCCCTGTGTCATCCCCGACGGCGCCCCCTCCCGGCCCGCGCTGTATCCTCCGGGCCATTTTTGTCATTTTTTTGCAGGATCGATCCCATTTTACATGATGTGTCGCGCAAAGTAAAGATTCAGCTCAGCTTCACGTGGAAATGCGCCAAAAGAATCTGTTCCGCTTCGCTGTTCCAGAGGCCGCTGTGGGCGGCGCAGCTCTCGTGCAACTTGGCAAACAGGGGGTTGTCCCCGCCCAGCTTTCCAAAATCGTCGATGGCCGTAAGAGGCAAATCGATATGGGTGTAGCTGAGGATCTTGCCGGCGTGGATCTCCGGCAGGCGGGCCGTCACCCCGGCGACGGCGTCGATGCCACAGATGTGGGAGACCATCACCGAGGGGCGCAGCCGCTCCGCGGCGGACAGCGCCAGCGCCTCCTTCATGTCGTCGGTGTTGCCGCCGGTATTGCCCAGGATATGGGTGCTCGTGTAGTGGCAGTTGTACAGATTGATCAAGGCCTTGAAGCCGGGATCGGAGGGACCGGCAAAGAAATTCATACAGCCGTCGAAGGCCAGCAGCGCGTCGCCCATCTCCGCCAGTGTCCGAACGGGCGCGTACACAAATACGTCGTCGTAGCCGCGGCCGCTGGTCAGCGCCCGCAGATTCTCGGCGCTGCCTTCCGGTCGCAGCGCATTCACATAGATCAGCTCCACGCCGTGTGCCCGAGCCGTCTGTGGGGAAATAAGCCGTTTGGCTCGCTCGATGCGGCCCTCGTCCGCATCGGCGACCACCATCCGGGCCGGCTTTTGCGCCAGGCACAGCGGGTACTCCAACGCGCCCAGCCCCATCGGGCCGCAACCACCCAGCACCAGCATGTCGCCCCCGGGTTTGACGCCCATCGCATGGTCGTAATTTTGTTTGTTCGTGTGGTACATCATCTTGTACCCGCCGATGATACAGCTCATGGGCTCGCCGAGGGACGCGTCGTAGTAGGCGTCGCCGCCGTAGTGCAGCAGACAGCCCAATTCCATTGCCTCGTTCGGCATGATGCAATAGGTGGCGGCCCCGCCGCAGTATTCGTAGGAGTAGCCCGGGGAGTCCAACTTACCCCGGTAGTTCAGCGCCGGCTGCTGGGCAAATTTCTCGCCCGGCCTGAATTCGCGCCGCCACTTCTCCCCCACTGCCACGATGTCGCCCGCAAATTCGTGGCCGATGATGATGGGGTTTGTATCTACATTGGGTGGGCAGCGCTTGTGGGCCTTGCCCTGCCGCAGCAGCTTATAGGTGGACATACAGATGCTGTCGCTGATGACCCTGACCAGGATCTCGTCGTCTCGGATCGCCGGTAGGTCAAACGCCTCCAGTCTCAGGTCGTCCGCGCCATACAGACGCACTGCTCTTGTTCTCATGGGGGTGTCCCTCCTTTTGGATCGCCTCAAACCGGCCGCATTTCGATCTGAAACGTCCATTTGTCCACCGACGCCCTGGCGGGCGGGCGGGTACCCTGCGTGGTCACAGCGCCAAGGGCGGCCGCCATGGCCAAGCGCACCGTCTCCTCGAAGCCAAGACCCATCTGCAGCGCGCAGGCGATGGCCCCCACCATGCTGTCCCCGGCGCCGACGGCGGAGCCCACCTCGACAGACGGGGCTGGAGCCCACACGGCACGCTGCCTGGTAAAGAACATCGCGCCGTCCCGCCCCATACTCAACACCACCCATTCGATGCCCTTGTCCAACAGGGACCGGCACAGCGCCGGGAGGTATTCGTTCGGGGTATCGCTTGGCAGGCCGCCGTACTGTAGCAGCTCGAAACGGTTCGGCTTGACGACATGGGGCGGGGCCTCCAGGGCTCTGCGGAAGGGCTCCCCCTCCGCGTCCACGATCACCCGGCAGCCGGCGGTACGCAGTGTCTCGGCGAACAGACGGTAGGTGTCGATACCGGCACCCGGCGGCAGGCTGCCGCTGAGCACCACCACGTCGCCGCGCCGGGCGAGAGCACGCGTCTTTTCCAGCAAAGCCGCCACCTCTGCGTCCGTCACACCGGGGCCCGGCTCGTTCAATTCGGTCAGGCGGTTCTCCCCGTCGAACACCTTCAAATTCGTCCTGGTGACGCCCGCCACAGTCAGAAAGTCGTGCGCAAGCCCCCGTGCCTCAAGCCGGCGGAGCAGCTCCCGGCCGGTCTCGCCGCCCACAAAACCCGTGCAAACGGACGCGCCGCCCAGCACGGCCACCATCCCGCTCACGTTGACGCCCTTGCCGCCGGCGTCCACTCGCACGTGTCGCAGACGGTTCAGCGTCCCCGGTACAAGTCTCGTCAGCGCCGCCGTTTTGTCCAGCGCCGGATTCATCGTCACACAGACAATCATCGCTCCTCACCATCTTTCATCATAGCGCACAGCCAGCATGCTCTACATTTTTATTATATAGGACCAAGCGGCCGGTTACAAGCAGAACCGCTTTGCCTACAGCATCTGAGCCATCTATCTCCGCCAAACATCTTGCAAGAAATTTACAAAATTTGTTGCAAGATGTTTGCATGCATGCTATACCCCGAGTTTAACGGCACAGGAGAGTACAGCAAAAGTACACTGCTTTGGCAAAAATCCGTGATTTTTGCGACCCGTCATGATATAATCGCTGAAAAGAAGGATTCGCGTCTCTTCCCGTTGGCTGACCGCATACCACGGAATGGGATTTATGTGTAAAGGAGCGGCTTTCATGCGAAAGAACAATCGCACTGCGAATATCGCGGGCAAATATTTTGACCCAAATCTTGACCTCAGCGTGCAGGCATTCAATTTGCTTGCTTTCGGCGGGGCTGCGGCGGGAATTGTCGCCGCGATTACATCGCTCGTTACGGGAATCGCCGTGAATGTTATCGCCAATCTGTCAATGTCCGCGTTGGCGCTTTACTTTGTGCATAGAGCCGGAAAAAAGAACAATTATCGTTTCTATTACAGGCTCACCGTCATAATTGTGTTTATCGCGGCTTTCCCCTATATGTTTTTTATGGGGGGCGGGTATCACAGCAGCATGCCGTGTTACTTTGTTTTCGCTTTCGTTTTTACCGCCTTGATGCTGAGCGGGATTGACAGGATTCTCGCGATAACGGCCGAGTTTGTCATTTATGCCGGCGCTTGCCTGATCGCATACTTCCGGCCCGGCACCGTAAATTTTTTCGCCAACGAAACAAACCTCGCGATTGAAATGATTTCGGGCATTATCGTATCAAGTGCGCTGTTGCTGATGGTTATCCTGCTGTACATCCGCATTTATGACAACAGGCAGGAGCGACTTATGGAATTGGACAAGCTGAAAACAGAGTTTTACCAGGATATGCACCATGAGATGAAAACGCCGCTGAATGTCATTTCCAGCGACGTGCAGGCCGCCGACGATATGATGGATTTCAGCATGGATAAGAACTACATACGGGAGAAGCTGGAACACGCGCAGGATGAGATCATCCGGCTTGCCCGCATGGTCGAAAATTCCCTTGACCTCGCCGCCGCGCAGGTTGGCAGGCGCCACATGGAGCCGGTTGACTTCGCCGCCCTGCTGCGGACGAACGCGGAGGCGTTCCGTCCTCTGCTTGAAAGGCAGGGCAATACTTTGTCCGTCCAAATTTCCGACAGCCTGCCAAAGCTGACGGGTAACAGGGATATGCTTTTGCAAGTGATATACAACATCATGGGAAACGCGGCGAAACACACCCGAAACGGTGAAATAACCGTGTCGCTAAACCGGGCGGCGGCGGGTGGGCTTGAAGCCGCGATACGGGACACGGGAGAGGGCATAGCCCCAGAAATTCTGCCTCATGTATGGGAGCGCGGCGTGACATCGAACGGCACGGGCTACGGTCTTTCCATCTGCAAGGCGTTTGTGGAGGACATACACGGCGGCTGGATCCGCATAGAGAGCAAGCCGGGCAAAGGAACGGCCGTGACTTTTGCCTTACCGCTTTACAATGGAGAATCGAAAATGGAGAGTGGAGAATGATGGATAGTAATTCTCAATTGGTTCTGCTTGTGGAAGATAACAGGCGGGTGCAGATGAACAACAAAGAAATATTGGAGCGCCACGGCTACAATATTATATTGGCGATGAATTTAGCCGAGGCGCGGGCGGCGGTTCGGACTCGTATGCCGGACGTGATTGTTTTGGATATTGCGCTGCCGGACGGCAACGGCCTTGATTTCCTTGAGGAACTGCGTAAAACATCCGGGGTTCCGGTGCTTGTGCTGACTGCCGACCAAACGCCGGAAAAATCGAGCGAGAGCTTAGACATGGGGAGCGACGATTTCCTGCGCAAGCCTTACGTCCTCAAAGAGCTTCGGGCGCGGGTTGACGCGCTCATGCGCCGGGCGGCGCGGGTGCCCGAAACAGTGGTGAAAGGGCTGCTGAAGCTGGACGTTGTAGCGGGACAGGCATTTTGCGGCGGCGAGGATTTGCTGCTGACGCAGAAGGAGTTTTCCCTGCTCTTGCTGCTCGCACAGAACGAGGGCAAAACCGTGAGCGCGGAATATCTATATGGAAAAATCTGGAAAACACCGATGGGCGGGGATAAAAACACTGTTCAAGTTACCGTTTCCAAGCTGCGGAAGAAACTTGAACCGCACGGATATGACATCGCCGTGATACGCGGACGGGGATATGTGTTTGAGGGGCGGGGGTAAGTAGGGGCACCCGGTACCACAGTTCTTAAAAACGCAGCTATGTCTCTTGATTTTTTCTTAAAAACGTGCCATAATAAATCCCGATAAGCAAAGTGCTTGATCGTGGAGGTGTCGCGTATGTACAGAAAAGTTTTTGGGGAGCTTGTGAAATGGAAAGACAGTCCGCGCCGAAAGCCCCTTGTCTTAAAAGGCGCGCGGCAGGTCGGCAAGACTTGGCTGATGCGGGAATTTGCGCGAGAAGCATATGGTGATTCGGTTTATGTCAGCTTTGACAGAGACGCCGACGCAGTTAAAATCTTCGATGATACAAAAGACCCCAAGCTGATTTTGGAGCGGCTTGGATTGATTCGGGGCAAGACGATATTGCCCGAAAAGACTCTTATCATTTTGGATGAAATTCAGGAATGCCCGAACGCGTTGGGAGGTCTGAAATACTTTAACGAGGAAGCGAACGAGTACCATGTCATCACAGCGGGTAGTTTGCTCGGCACTTATCTTGCCAATCCGGCGTCGTACCCTGTCGGGAAAGTGAATCTGGTGAACGTGTACCCGTTGACATTTGAGGAATACTTGGCCGCTGCGGATGCGGGGATGTATCGGTATTTTTGCTCTGTTAAATCGGGCGCGGACTATGTTTCGGTTTTTCACGAGAGGATGACGGAGCATTACAAAAAATACCTGATTATCGGCGGGATGCCGGAGTGCGTTCAAAGTTGGGTCAACAACGCCGCCCCCGAAGAAATCTCCGTGATACAAGAGGAAATTATCTCATTATACGAAAACGACTTCACCAAACACAGCGGCAAAGTCAACAGCGGGCGCATACTGCAAGTGTTTCGCAGTATCGTTCCGCAGCTTGCGAAAGAGAATAACGAGAAATTCATGTACGCGGCAATCGCTAAAAGCGCGCG